>NZ_CAXIBN010000047.1:0-19294 GCF_964021735.1 uncultured Wocania sp.
CTTTTTTATGGTTATTTTTTTATCTATTTATTAAGCCTAAAAGCTGTTCTTCAAAATTTCTAGCAAAAATATTAGTTTTGCTATTTACTATTTTATGGTTTTTATCTACCAGAAAAGCTTTAGTCATGGGGTAAATGGCTAAATTTTCTCTTGATGCCTCTGGGTTTTTAAATTGGTATTGGTTTTTTAGTGAAAAGCTATTCCGTTTTAATGCATTTAATGCTGAGTTTAATCCGTAATTATCAACATTAATAACTACAAATTTTACTTCTGGATATTTAGTGCTTAGCTCATAAATTTTATGCTGACTTTCTTTAAAATGGTCATAATACGTTTGCGACCAAAAACAAATTACGGTCGGTGAATTTATAATAGCATTAACACTTGTCTCAGAGTTATTAGTGTCTATAAGTTTTATTTCTGGAAATGAAGAACCAATTTTTAAGTTATTTAAAGCATTGGCATAACGCGTAATCATTTCTTTTCCTTTGCTATTAGAGCTTACACTTGTATAATATTTTAGAATACTATTATTGTTTTTTTCATTTTTACTTTTGTTTAAAAAACTTATTGTGTAATGATGAAGCAAGTCTTCTTTTATTTGATTATCGGTTACTAAACTATCAATAAGTGCAAGTCTATCTAAATTATAGCATACATCAGAACTTTTAAAATGATTGTCTTTAGAGTGTTTATAATGTTCAGCGAGTGCTATGTTGCTAAAGTTCCATCTTAAAAAAGTATTGTAAATAAAGTAATCTTTAAGAAACGTATCGTTGTAATTTATGTTTTTTCTGTAGCTATAAAAGTCTTTTGGTAACGAGTCTAAAATATCATTTTTATTATGTCCGTAATGTACAAACGGATAAATTTCTTTATTAAAATAGTAGTTATACTCTATATTGGCTTGTGCAATTTTATTGAACAGCTCAGAGGTATCGTATTTATTTTTAAATTTTTTAAGTTTTTTTAATTTAATCCTTTTTAAAGAGTCTACTTCCTTTTGATATGCTTCTGCACTTAATTGGCAGTATTTAAAAATCTTTTTTTCTTCTATTTCGTTTCTTAAAAATTCATCAATTAAGTAATTGTTCTTTTTTGCACCCTCTCCAGTATAAACTAACGACTCGTCAAACTCTAAAGTGTTTAATCTAAACATAATGCTGTCCTTTGGTTCTAATAAAACCATTTGGAACTCGCCACCATGTTTAAAGGTGTAAAGTCCAGCTTGTAAATTATTTATTTTATAAATAAATCTATTATTACCATCTAATTTAATTGTATCAATAGTACTGTTAGATTTAGATAGTACAACAAAATTATTATTTGCATTAATAATTTCACCGCCTATAAAAGCATAATCACCATTACTTTGGGTATTATCTTTTTTACAACCTATTAGTACGATTGCAATAAGTAGTGTGTAATAGTATAATTTCATAGTCCCCCTTCAAAAAATGTTTTAGCATAAATGCTATTTATAACAAAAATATGGCTTGTATTTATAAAGTGCTGTTAAGGCGTTGTTAAATATTAGTTTGTATAGGGTTTTCTAATATATAAATACTAGATAAAATAAGTAAATGATGTTTCGTCTTACGGTTTGAATTTTATACTTTTGCAAAAAAATTATCAAGATTATGTTATCAGTTTCTAACTTATCAGTTCAATTCGGAAAGCGCGTACTTTTTGATGAAGTAAATACTACCTTTAATAATGGTAATTGCTACGGTATTATTGGCGCAAATGGTTCTGGAAAGTCCACATTTTTAAAGATTATTTCTGGAAAGCAAGATCCAACTTCTGGACACGTGTCTTTAGAAGCTGGTAAGCGTATGTCTGTACTAGAGCAAAATCATAACCTATATGATGAGCATACCGTTTTAGAAACGATTTTAATGGGTAACAAGCCATTATATAAAATTAAAACTGAAATTGATGCGCTTTATGCCGATTATACTGATGAAAATGCTGAAAAAATTGGAGAACTTCAAGTAAAATTTGAAGAAATGGATGGGTGGAATGCAGATAGTAACGCTGCTTCTATGCTATCTAATTTAGGTATTAAAGAAGAATTTCATTATACCTTAATGGCAGATTTAGATGGTAAACAAAAAGTGCGTGTACTGTTAGCGCAGGCTTTATTTGGAAATCCAGATGTGTTGATTATGGATGAGCCGACCAACGACTTGGATTACGAGACTATTTCTTGGTTAGAAAATTTCTTAGCTAATTACGATAATTGTGTTATTGTGGTGTCTCACGATAGACACTTTTTAGACGCTGTTTGTACACATATTTCTGATATTGATTTTGGAAAAATAAATCACTTTTCTGGTAACTATACGTTTTGGTACGAGTCGTCTCAATTAGCAGCAAGACAACATGCGCAACAAAATAAAAAAGCTGAAGAAAAGAAAAAGGAATTAGAAGAATTTATACGTCGTTTTTCTGCCAATGTTGCAAAAAGTAAGCAAGCTACTAGTAGAAAAAAAATGATTGAAAAATTAAATATTGGAGATATTAGACGTACTAGTCGTCGTTATCCTGCGATTATTTTTGAACGCGATAGAGAAGCTGGTGATCAAATATTGAATATACAAGGTTTAGCTGCTTCAATTGATGGTGAAACTCTTTTTAAGGATATTGATCTTAATTTAAACAAAGGTGATAAAGTGGTTGTTTTTTCAAGAGACTCTAGGGCTACAACAGCATTTTATCAAATATTAAATAATAAAGAAAAAGCCGATGCTGGTAAATTTGCTTGGGGTGTTACAACCACACAATCATATCTGCCATTAGATAATAGTGAGTTTTTTAATAACGATTTAACGTTGATTGATTGGTTACGCCAATGGGCTCAAACCGAAGAAGAGCGAGAAGAAGTTAATATCCGTGGGTTTCTTGGGAAAATGATTTTTAGTGGTGAAGAGGCTTTTAAAAAATCGTCTGTATTATCTGGAGGCGAAAAAGTACGTTGTATGTTATCGAGAATGATGATGACAAGAGCAAACGTATTGCAATTAGATGAACCTACAAACCATTTAGATTTAGAGAGTATTACGGCATTTAATAATTCACTTAAAAACTTTAAAGGCACTGTACTGTTTACAACACACGATCATGAGTTTGCACAAACTGTAGCAAATAGAGTGGTGGAGTTAACTCCAAGTGGTGTTATTGATAGATACACAACGTTCGATGAGTATATGCAAGATTCTAAAATAAAAGAATTACGTAATAAAATGTATGCGGTTACGGTTTAATTAATACTTTCATTACGAGAAGCTTTTGCGACGTGATATCTTTTAAATTGAAACGACGTCTATGCTTTTAAACTAGCATTAATGGTTTCAACAATTACAACAGCTTTATCAAGTTCGTCTTTATGCACAAAAACTTCTTGAAAACCTGGAACAATACCACCACCAAAACCAGCCAATCGAGCAGATTCTGTTTGGTCTTTTACAACAGGGATAATATCTATTTTTTCTAAATCAGAAATTATACGCTGAACAGTAATAAAGCTTCCTGTGAAAATTTTTATATAATTAGAATCATGCATAGTTATAAGTTTTAACGTTACTTATAAATATACGAAATTTTTGGTTAATATAAAAAGAAGATTCTAGAAGTAATTAGATTAAAAAGTTCCAATAAAACCTATCTTTTTTCCACTAAAAGTAAAATTCCAAGAAATTTGCTTTTCTTTTTTAGTGTAATCGTATGCCTCTGTTTTAAATAAAAACTTATCTATTGAGTCTACTATAGCTATACTTAAAACTGTAGCAACTCCAACATCGGTTAACCAATGTGCGCCAGCAAAAAGTCTAGAAATAGGAGCAATAGCGCCCAAAGAGTAAACACCAACTTTAGACCATGTATTATCAAACTGCTTTGCTATGGCATGTGCCATTGTTATGGATAAAACGGTATGACCTGAAGGAAATGAATGAAATTTAGCTTTATTAGACCAGAACCTAAATTCATTGCTATCATATCCGTTTTTAGGTCGTGCTCTACCAAAAGCAGTTTTACTTAAACTTTGAATAACACCACTAGTAAAAGACGACGAAATAATTAAAACACTTGTTTTTCTTAGTTTTTCATTTTTTGTAAATAAACCAAACCCGTAGAGTGATGCATTAGCAATAAAATATACTTGCGGACTTCCAAAACGAGTGCCAACTTCTTGGAATGAATTGGGAACATGAGGTTCGTTACGTACAAAAAAAGCACTTGATTCATCATCAATAGTAGACAATGCATAAGCACCAATAATTACAGTTCCTAAAGTTTTGAAATCCTTTTTTTTCCAATGAAAAGGTCTTGTAAACGAATAGCCAACACCTTTGATGCTCTGTTTTAAATCGTAAAGAGCCAATCTTCCAATAGAAAGAGTATCATAAGCATTATTTATTTTTGTTATATTTTTTTGTGCACTCAACTTAAAAGCAAACAAAATAACAACAATAAAAATAAAGCTATTTTTTAATTTCAAAATTACCTTAATTCTGCTCCAAGTTGTTTTTCGAAATTCGCTTGTAGCTTGTTCATGATTTTATCAATCTGTTTATCAGTAAGTGTTTTGTTTTCGTCTTGTAAAGTAAAGCTAACCGCATAACTCTTTTTACCTTTTGGTAAGTTTTTACCTTGATATACATCGAATAAGTTAACACTTTTAAGCAATTGCTTTTCACTCTGCTTAGCAAGTTTATAAATAGATTCAAAAGTTACAGCATCATCTAAAAGTAATGCAAAATCTCGGCGTGCTTCTGGATATTTAGGAATAGATTTAAATGTAATTTTATGACGTTTAACTATATCTAAAATGGCATCCCAATTAAAATCAGCAAACAACACATCTTGAGAAATATCAAAATGTTTTAAGATTGATTTTTTTACTAATCCAAAATCTACCAATTTGGTTTTACCAAAATTTAAGCTTAAACCTTCGCTAAACAAATCATTTTTTATGGGCGATTCGTTATATCTGGAAACACCTAAACGGTCTAACAGCGAAATAACACTCCCTTTTAATAGAAAGAAATCACTCTTTTTAGAAGCAATATACCAACTTTCTTTATTTTGATTTCCAGTAGCAAAAAGTGTTAAATGCTTGTTTTCTGCTCTTCTTTCGTTATAATGATGGTAAGTTTTTCCAAATTCGAAAAACTTTAAATCCTGACATTTTCTATTTATATTATGTGAAATGGCTTCTAAGCCAGAGAATAATAATGACTGCCGTAACACTGATAAATCGTTACTTAAAGGATTTAACATTGTAATATTATGCTCGTGCTTTAATTGTTCGCTAAGCGTAATGTAATTTGGATTGGTTAGTGAGTTTGAAAGTATTTCATAAAATCCTTGAGCGGCTAATTGGTTACCAACTATATTCTGGATTTTATGATCCTCGAAACGCGACGTACTAGAAATTGAAGCATTTAATTTTTCGGTAGTTTTTATGTTGTTATAACCATAAATACGCAAAATTTCTTCAATAATATCGGCCTCGCGTTGCACATCATTTCTATATGCAGGTACGGTTAAACCTAAACCCGTTTCAGTAACATTATTAACTTTAATTTCTAATGAAGTTAAAATGCGTTTAATAATCTCTTTAGGAATTTCT
The DNA here is from genome assembly GCF_964021735.1 of uncultured Wocania sp. NCBI lineage: Bacteria > Pseudomonadati > Bacteroidota > Flavobacteriia > Flavobacteriales > Flavobacteriaceae > Wocania > uncultured Wocania sp. The sequence goes on from NZ_CAXIBN010000047.1 coordinate 5,636, forward strand.
TCACCAATTAATTTTTTTGCATTTTCGAAGCTTAAACGTACTTGAAAGTCTTCAATTTTATTTGGATATATGTCAATTAAATCGCTAGTAATTTCGCCTCCAGCTAATTCTTGAATTAGTAAAGCAGCGCGTTTTAAAGCATATTCTGTAATATTTGGGTCAATACCACGCTCAAATCGAAAAGAAGCGTCAGTATTCAATCCGTGGCGTTTAGCCGTTTTACGTACGCTAATAGGGTTAAAATAGGCGCTTTCTAAAAATATACTTGTTGTGCTTTTGGTAACACCAGAATCTATACCTCCAAAAACACCAGCAATACACATGGGTTTTTCGGCATCACAAATCATTAAATCATCTTCGTGTAATTCGCGTTCAATACCATCTAAAGTTGTAAATTTAGTTCCAGTTTTTAGAGTTTTAACTTCAATTTTATTATCCGAAATTTTTACAGCATCAAAAGCATGAAGCGGTTGCCCTAATTCGTGTAGTACATAATTAGTGGCATCAACAATATTATTAATTGGGCTTAAACCAATAGCCTTTAAGCGATGTTGCAACCATGTTGGGGATTCAGCAACCTTTATTCCAGAAATAGTAACACCGCAATAGCGAGGTGCTAAATCTTTATTTTTAACATCGATATCAATCTTTAAAGTACGGTTGTCTGTATGAAATGCACTAACAGATGGTGTAATAAATTCTAAGTTAATATCTTTTTGTACTAATCCTGCTTTTAAATCGCGCGCTGTTCCAAGGTGGCTCATCGCATCGGCTCTATTTGGAGTTAATCCTATTTCAAAAACTTGATCGTTTTCAATATCAAAAATATCTCCAGCAGGTGTTCCTACTTTTATGGCATCATCTAAAACCATAATACCGTCATGAGATTTTCCTAGACCTAATTCATCTTCAGCACAAATCATGCCGTGGCTTTCCTCGCCACGAATTTTACCTTTTTTAATCGTCCAGCTTTCACCATCTTCAGTATATAAAGTGGTTCCGATAGTCGCAACAGGTACTTTCTGTCCAGTAGCAACGTTTGGCGCACCACAAACAATTTGTAAAGGTACATCTCCGCCAATATTAACCGTAGTGACTTTTAGTTTATCTGCGTTTGGATGTTTAATACAAGTTAATACTTCTCCAATAACAACACCTTCTAATCCACCTTTTACTGATTGATAATCCTCAAGACCTTCAACCTCTAATCCTAAATCTGTAAGTAGTTCACTAGTTTGTTCTGGAGTCCAATCAATTTTAATAAATTGTTTTAACCAGTTATATGAAATCTTCATAAATCAATTAATATGTGATGCGCAAAGATAAAATATTGATGTTACCAATCAAACAAAGCACTACTATTTATGAGAGTAAAAAATTAATTAATAATTGGTGTATTTCTTTAAGATAAAACTGTACTTATTTGCTTACCAAATATTTTTTTAAATTAATTTCTATATTTTAAGAATACATTAGATGCTTCATAAAAAAAGCGCCAAATTAGGCGCTTTTCAATAATCATATAAACTGTTTTTTTAGAATTGGTAACGAATACCTAAAGCAATATCAAAATCTAAATCATTATTATTATATAAATCATCGCCAAAACCAATTTCTGGTCTAAAATCTAACGACAACAATAAAGGGATGTCAAAATTATATTCAATACCAACATCTCCAGCAGCAAATACAAAAGTATCGGTAATATCTTTTCCGCCCATTGGATTATTTACACTAAACGAACCTAATCCACCACCAACACCAGCATACCAGTTAAAACCACCATCTAAATCCCAAACCCATTGGTATAACCCAGCAAGTTTAAAGCCATCGTAATTTTTACCATCACGCCAACCTAAATCTAATTCTAAACGGTTGTTTTCACCTAAAGCATGTTGATACGAAATTTCGGCACCAAAACCATCGCTATCGCCTAAGCGTAGTCCAATGGCATTTTTAGAGATGTCTTGTGCACTTGCAGCAAATGTAAAACCTAATACGGCAACTGATAATAAAAATAATTTCTTCATAAGTTTAAAGTTTTTTTGTTTCATTAATAATATACGAGCTATTGTAAAAAATAGATCATTTTAATATTCGGTTTACTTTTGCAAAAATAACGCCAAAATTGTAATTATATTTAACTTCTCTTTAGATTTGAAATAATATTTATTAAAACATGAGCTTAACACCACATTTACAGGCTTTAAAGAAAAATCTTTCTGGTGAGTTTTTTTATGATGACTTAATAAAATCGATATATGCTACCGATGCGTCTGTTTATAGAATGTTGCCTTTGGCTGTAGCGTACCCAAAAAACAACACTGATATTAAGGAACTTGTTAAGTTTGCAAAAGCACATAAAACTTCGTTAATACCAAGAACTGCTGGTACTTCGCTAGCAGGACAATGTGTTGGAAAAGGTATTGTAGTTGATGTTTCTAAACATTTTACAAAAATTTTAGATGTTAATGAAAAAGCGCAAACCGTTACGGTGCAACCTGGAGTTGTTCGCGATCAATTAAATAATTATTTAAAGCCGTTTGGGTTGTTTTTTGGACCTAACACATCAACATCAAACCGCTGTATGATTGGTGGAATGGTTGGTAATAACTCATCGGGTACAACATCAATACAATATGGGGTTACTCGCGATAAAGTACTAGAAATGCATACCATTTTAAGTGATGGTAGTGAAGTTGTTTTTGGTGAAGTCTCTTCAGATAAATTTAAAGAGAAAATAAAGGAATCTTCATTAGAAGGACATATTTATAAAAGAATTTACGATGAACTCAATTCTGAAACTGTTCAAAAAAATATTAAAGAAAACTTTCCTAAACCAGAAATACATCGCAGAAATACAGGTTATGCCATTGACGAGTTATTAAAATCGGATATTTTTTCAGATACTTCTGAAAACTTTAATATGTGCAAATTGCTTTCTGGTAGCGAAGGCACATTAGCATTCACAACTCAAATTACTTTAAAGTTAGATGTATTACCGCCTCAAGAAAGTATTATGGTTGCAGCACATTTTAATAGTATTGAAAATTGTTTAAATGCTGTTGAGTTGGTTATGAAGCATAATTTGTACACCTGCGAAATGATGGATAAAACCATTTTAGATTGTACAAAGCACAACAAAACACAACAAGAAAACAGACAGTTTATTGAAGGCGACCCAATGGCTATTTTGATGTGCGAAGTTAAAGCTGATAGGTTAGATGAGGTAAAAATTTTGGCAGATAATTTAGTTTTAGATATTGAAAAATCTGGTTTAAGTTACGCTTATCCAAAACTTTTAGGAAGCGCCATCGACAAAGCGAACAACTTAAGAAGTGCAGGTTTGGGCTTATTAGGAAATATTATTGGTGATAAAAAGTCAGCAGCATGTATAGAAGATACTGCAGTGGCATTACCAGATTTATCCAATTATATTGCAGAATTTACACAGCTTATGAAAAAACATAAGCAAGACGCTATTTATTACGCGCATGCAGGTGCTGGCGAGTTGCATTTACGTCCCATTTTAAATCTAAAAAAGAAAGAAGATGTTGTTTTATTTAGAAAAATAACCACTGATGTTGTACATTTAGTTAAGAAGTATAGAGGCTCAATGAGTGGCGAACACGGTGATGGTATTGTGCGTGCAGAGTTTATTCCATTAATGATTGGTGTTGATAACTATGAGATTTTAAAGCGCATAAAAATTGCTTTTGATGCTAATAATATTTTTAATCCAGGAAAAGTTGTTGATGCTTTCCCTATGGATGAATCGCTGCGCTACATTCCGAATAGGGAAGAACCTCAGATTGAAACACTTTTAGATTTTTCTAAATCTCAAGGGATTTTGCGTGAAGCTGAAAAATGCAATGGTTCTGGAGATTGCAGAAAGTTACCAGAATTTGGTGGTACGATGTGTCCGAGTTACAGAGCCACCAGAAACGAAAAAGATACTACAAGAGCTCGTGCCAATGCATTACGAGAGTTTTTAACTAACTCAGATAAAGAAAATAAGTTTAACCATAAGGAATTAAAAGAGGTTTTCGACCTGTGTTTAAGCTGTAAAGCCTGTGCAAGCGAATGCCCGAGTAGTGTAGATGTAGCGAGTTTAAAAGCAGAATTTTTGTATCAATATCAAAAAGAAAATGGCGTATCGTTGCGTGCTAAATTGTTTGCTTATAACAATACATTAAATGGTATTGGAAGTGGGCTTCCTAAGCTTACAAATTTTGTTTTTTCAAACAGATTTACAGCATCGTTATTGAAAAAAAGTTTTGGAATTGCTGAAGCAAGAAGTTTGCCTTTAATTTCAAATAAAAGTTTAGATAAAGAGTTTAAAACTATTAATAAACAATTAGTTAATAAATATAAAATTAAAACAGTTTATCTTTTTAATGATGAATTTACCAATCACTTAGACACATCAATAGGAATTGATGCTATTCAGCTTTTAACAGCTTTAAATTACGATGTCAAATTGATTAATCATGCAGAATCTGGACGTTCATTTATATCGAAAGGATTATTAAAACAAGCCAAAAATTTTGCAAATAAAAATGTTGAAATTTTTAAAAATATAATTTCAGAAAACATACCACTTATTGGTATTGAGCCTTCAGCGATTTTTACTTTCAAAGACGAATATTTAAAATTAGCAGACGATAAAACTTCCGCAGAAGCGATATCAAAACACACGTTTTTAATTGAGGAATTTATTCAAAAAGAAATAGCATTAGGAAATATTACTTCTGAACAGTTCACTTTAGAAGAAAAAGCCATAAAATTCCACGGACATTGCCATCAAAAAGCAATGAGCAATCAATTGTCTAGTTTTGCAGTTTTAAACCTGCCTAAAAACTATAAAGTTACCATAATACCAAGTGGTTGCTGTGGTATGGCTGGAAGCTTTGGCTACGAAAAAGAACATTACGAAGTGAGTATGCAAGTAGGCGAACAAACTTTATTTCCTGCGGTTAGAAAAGCTTCAGAAAGTACTGTTATTTCTGCAAATGGAACAAGTTGCAGACATCAAATTAAAGATGGTACACAACGTGAAGCAAAACATCCAATTACCATTTTAAAAGAAGCTTTGCTTTGAGTCTTTTGAGTTTTTCTTAAAAATAGTTATGGCGGCAATTAAATCTTGTGCTTTCATGTCCTCATGTTCTTCATCTACTACAAAAGGAGCTAATTTGTCTTTATTGAAATTGTATATTTTCCAACGCTTAAACTGATATTCTAAAGCTGTAAAGTTCTCCACCCAATCACCAGAATTTAAGTACATAGTTTTTCCGTGTTTATTTTCTTTGTATTCCATTTTTGGTTGGTGTATGTGTCCGCAAATCACATAGTCATAGTCATTTTCAATGGCTAAATCAGAAATCACTTTTTCATAATCATTAATATATTTAACAGCACCTTTTACGCCATTTTTTATCTTTTTAGAAAGCGAGTATCGTTCTTTGCCACGTTTTTCTAAATACCAATTTACAAGTCTATTAAGTAGTGTTAGCAAATCATAACCATAACCACCAAATTTGGCAAGCCATTTTGCATTTTGAATGGAAACATCAAAAACATCACCATGAAAGAACCATGCTTTTTTTCCGTGAAGGTTTAAAACTAGCTTATCTACAATTGAGATTTTTCCAATAGTAGTACCACTAAATTTACGTAGCATCTCGTCGTGATTTCCAGTAATGTAAATAATTTCAACACCATTAGAAGCCATATCCATTATCTTTTTAATAATCTTTAAGTGTGGTTTTGGGAAATATCGTTTGTTAAATTGCCAAATATCTATAATGTCACCATTTAGAATTAATTTTTTTGGCTCGATACTGCTTAAGTAAGTTAGTAATTGTTTTGCATGACAACCGTAAGTGCCTAAATGTACATCAGAGATTACAGCAATTTCTAGTTTACGTTTAATTTTCAAAAGAATTATTTTTAATTTCTATAAATTAATGGAACTATTATTATGTAATGATTAACTTATAATTATTTAAGTATAAGCATATTGTTAAATAATTATTATATTCTATTCTGGTAATTTATTAGTCTTTATCTGATTTCATTTCCGTATCTCTAATAATAGATTTATTTTAGCATCAAAATTTAACTATGGCAGGTAATTCTTTTGGAAAACTATTTAATCTTACTACTTATGGTGAATCTCACGGACCAGCTTTAGGTGGAGTTATTGACGGTTGTCCGTCTGGAATTGAGTTGGATATAGATATTATACAAAATGAGCTTAATCGTCGTAAACCTGGACAATCTGCTATTGTAACACAGCGTAAAGAACCAGATACAGTTAAATTTCATTCAGGGATTTTTGAAGGAAAAACAACAGGAACGTCCATAGGTTTTGTTATAGAAAATACCAATCAGAAATCTCATGATTACACCCATATAAAGGATAGTTACCGACCAAGTCATGCCGATTATGTGTACGATAAAAAATATGGTTTTAGAGATTACCGTGGTGGTGGACGCAGTTCTGCACGAGAAACAGCATGTCGTGTGGTTGCTGGTGCTATAGCAAAACAAATACTAAAAGGTATCGAAATAACAGCTTATGTTTCTGGGGTTGGAACCATGAAATTGGATAAACCATATAATGAAATAGATCTCTCTAAAGTAGAATCTAATATTGTGCGTTGTCCAGACGAAGCTATGGCTGCAAGAATGGAAGCTTATATTAAAGAAGTGCGCAGTAAAGGTGATACCGTTGGAGGTATTGTAAGCTGCGTTATAAAAAATGTGCCAGTTGGTTTAGGCGAGCCAGTATTCGATAAATTGCATGCAGAACTTGGTAAAGCTATGCTTTCTATAAACGCAGTAAAAGGCTTTGAATATGGCAGTGGATTTCATGGAAGCACCATGTACGGTAGTGACCATAACGATGCATTTAATACTGACGGTACTACAAAAACCAATTTTTCTGGCGGTATTCAGGGAGGTATTAGCAATGGCATGGATATTTATTTTAATGTTGCTTTTAAACCAGTAGCAACGCTTATCCAAGAGTATGAAACTATCGACAAAGAAGGTAAAGTAGTCCAAATGCATGGTAAAGGGCGTCACGACCCTTGTGTTGTACCTAGAGCAGTTCCTATTGTAGAGGCTATGGCAGCTTTGGTTTTAGCCGATTTTTATTTAATTAATAAAATTTATAGCTAGGAGCTGTTTTTTTGCTTGTAATTTATCTTGAGCAAAGTCAAAGTGTTATATTCTTTTTAAAAACAACGTCAATACGATTAGGTGCGATGTAGCAATCTGCTAAAGTTTAATTTCAAACAAGGCTTTCATGTTTTTTAGATTTTAAAAAGATTGATGTTTTAATTGTAATAAAATAACCATAAAAATGCGTTTTTATAGAAAAGGTAATTGTTTTCTGTAGAGCTATTAAATCAACTCTTTCAGATTAATAACTCGATATGTTTAAGCATACATAATTTCCAAAAGTGTTTATATTTATAAATAAATTAAAATACCTTAAGCATGATAAAATTCCTAAAGAAATTAATTAAGAAATTAAGAGGTTTATTGGGGAAGTATGATGTTACGTTTCCATATGTTATAACTATTGTGCTAGCCTTAATTGTAGTTATTGGAGGAATAAATATATTCATTGAGTTAACCGATACATTATCAACAGAACAATTAAGCAATTATGATGATAAAATTACCGATTATATAATCTCTTTTCGATCTCCAATGTTGACTGATTACTTTACTGTTGTAACGCAACTTGGTGATTTGTATGGTTATATGGTTGTAATTTTTATAAGTGCTTTTATATCTCTAGTTGTATTTAGAAAATGGAAATATATGGTTCAAATTACTTTGGTTTTAGTTCTTTCTGCTTTGTCTAATTTAGTTTTAAAAAGATTTATAAATAGAGCAAGACCAGAAATAGAACACTTAGTAACTGTTGAGACGTTAAGTTATCCTAGTGGTCATGCCATGGCAGCAATGGCTTTTTATGGCTTTCTTATATACTTATTTTACAAATTCAAAATGCATAAACTTATAAAATATTTGGTTATCTTTTTGTTAACGGTTTTAATTTTTAGCATAGGAATTAGCAGAATATATTTGGGAGTGCATTTCCCTTCAGATATTGCTGGCGGCTTTATTGCTGGTGCTATATGGGTTATTTTTTGCATTATTCTTTTTAATATTATTGAAGTATTTAGGCGTGACCCAAAAACACCTGGAGGCGTTGAAAAAATGGATGCTATTGAAGATTAGATTATATACTATAAAAATACTTATCTTGTCTCAAATTATTTATGAAATAAAGATTTAACTAACTAAAAACTCCTCTCTATGGAGAGGTTAGAAGGCAAATGAAAAAACTAGCATTACATTGGAAAATTATTATAGGAATGGTTTTAGGAATCATTTTCGGCTTTATTATGAACACTCTTGATGGCGGAAAAGGTTTTGTAACCAATTGGATTGCTCCTTTTGGAACTATCTTTATTAATCTTTTAAAACTCATTGCTGTGCCTTTAATTTTGGCGTCGTTAATTAAAGGAATTTCAGATTTAAAAGATATTTCTAAAATAAAATCTATGGGTTTGCGTACCATTGGTATTTATATTGGTACAACTTTAGTCGCTATAATTATTGGTTTAAGCATTGTAAATCTTGTAAAGCCAGGAACAGGAATGCCTACAGATACAATAGAAAAAATAAAAACAACGTACCAAGGAAATGCAGATGTTATGATTGGTAAAGCAAAAGTTGCTAAAGATGCTGGACCACTTCAACCATTAGTAGATATTTTTCCAAGCAATATATTTACAGCTTTAGGAGAAGCTAAAATGCTTCAAATTATATTTTTCGCTTTATTTGTTGGAATTAGTCTGTTGCTAATTGGTGAAAAAAAAGCAAAACCACTAGTGAATTTTTTCGACTCCCTTAATGAAGTAGTTATGAAAATGGTAGATTTAATTATGCTATTTGCACCATATGCTGTGTTTGCGCTATTAGCAAATGTTATTATTGCATTTGACGATACAGAAATTTTAGTTAAGCTCCTTTGGTATGCCCTTTGTGTAGTTGGAGGTTTATTATTAATGATAGGATTCTATCTTATTTTAATAAGATTTGTTGTTAAAAAATCACCACTATGGTTTTTAAAAGAATTAAGTCCAGCCCAATTATTAGCTTTTTCAACCAGTAGTAGTGCGGCAACCTTGCCAGTAACTATGGAACGTGTTGAGGAACACTTAGGCGTAGATAAAGAAGTGTCTGGTTTTGTATTACCAGTAGGGGCAACTGTAAATATGGATGGAACAAGTTTATATCAAGGTATCGCTGCTGTATTTATTATGCAAGTTATTTGGCCAGAAGGTTTAACATTTACCAACCAATTAGTTATTATCGCTACAGCATTATTAGCCTCTATTGGTAGTGCCGCAGTACCAAGTGCAGGTATGGTTATGTTGGTTATTGTGTTAGAATCTATAGGATTTCCTGCAGAATTATTACCTATTGGTTTAGCATTAATTTTTGCGGTAGACCGCCCATTAGATATGTGTAGAACAGTGGTAAATGTAACTGGGGATGCTACGGTTTCAATGATGGTAGCAAAATCATTAGATAAACTACACGACCCAAAACCAAAAGAATGGGACGATAATTATGAGGCAGTAAAGTGAAAATTCTTTATTTTTATATTCAACCAAAAACAGTAAAAAATGAACGTTTGTTTTATAATGTATCCGTGGAAGGAAATTGATCCAGAGAACGATACAAGTTTAGCTTTAATTAAAGAATGCGTTAAAAGAGATCATGGAGTAGCTATGTGTACACCAGCAAATTTAACAATTAGAAACAGTGTAACCACAGCAAATTGTACTGTTATTGGGAGAATGGAAAAAACTCCAACATCGCTAAAATCGTTTTATAACAAAGCTAAATTGCGAGAAGAAATGTTACCACTTGCAGGGTTTGATGTGATTTTTTTCAGAGCAAATCCACCATTAGACCCCATTATGCTTAACTTTTTAGATTCGGTTAAAGACGATGTTTTTATAATGAATTCTTTAGAGGGCATGCGAGAAGCTAATAATAAGCTATACACTGCTGCTTTTGGTGATGCTCACAGTAACATTATTCCTGCAACTCATGTATCTAAAAGTAAAAACTATTTAATCAGACAAATTAAGGAGTCTACGGCTGATAAAATGATTCTTAAACCACTTAATGGTTTTGGTGGTTCAGGAGTTATTCTTATTGAAAAATCAGCAATGAGTAATATTAATTCCTTATTAGATTTTTATATAACAAGTGGAGACGGCTCTTCAAATTATGTTATTCTTCAAGATTATATTGAAGGCGCAGACGAAGGCGATGTTCGTATTTTAATACTAAATGGAGAACCAGTTGGAGCCATGAAACGGGTTCCAGGAAAAGAAGACCATCGCTCAAATGTTTCTGCTGGAGGCAGCGTACAAAAGCATACCTTAACTAAAACAGAAAAAGCACTTTGTAAACAAATTGGACCTAAATTAGTAAACGACGGATTATATTTTGTGGGTATTGATGTAATAGGAGGAAAACTAGTAGAAGTTAATGTTATGTCTCCAGGAGGTATTACCTATATCAATAAAGTTTATAAGCTAAAAATAAAGGTGGAAGAAAAAGTAATAGACTTTTTAGAAATGAAAGTTTTAGATAAGCTTCAAGCTTTTGATAGGCGTACTAGACTAAGAAAAACGGTGCAAGACGCTTAATAAATTAATAATATTTTTTACGTCGAAATAAGACACGATTTAAACATTTCATAATCAGATAGTATTTAATAAATGAGTTCTTATATAAGATTAACATCTCCAACAGTTTCTGTAGAATGGCTTCATGATAATTTGAAAGCGGAAAATCTAGTTGTTTTAGATGGCACAATTGTCAAGTCATTTGATACTTCGCAAAAACAAATACCAAATGCGCGTTATTTCGATATAAAAAATAAATTTAGTGATGTATCAAACCCCTTTCCAAGTGCATTTCCTTCTGCAACTCAATTTCAAAAAGAAGCAAGAGTTTTAGGAATCAATAAAAATAGTGCTGTTGTAGTTTATGATGATAAAGGCATATACTCCAGTGCACGTGTTTGGTGGTTATTTAAGGCTTTTGGGTTTAATAATGTAGCGGTTTTAAATGGTGGTTTTCCTGAATGGTTAAAAGCAGGATATTTAACAGAACCAATAAAAAACTACTCGGTTAAAGCAGGCGATTTTGTTGCAAAACTTAAACCAGAATATATGCGATTTTTTGATGATGTAAATAAAGCTTCAAAAACAAATACGCATAAAATAATTGATGCACGTTCTGCCGCTCGATTTAATTGTTTAGAGCCTGAACCTCGTGAAGGTTTAAGAATGGGAACCATTCCAAATTCTCAAAACATACCTTTTAAAAGTTTATTGAATAAAGAAGGGTTACTGAAATCTGAAGCCGAATTAAAATCCATTTTTTCAGAAATTATTAATGAGGGAGATGATGTTATCTTCTCATGTGGTTCTGGTATAACGGCTTGTGTTTTAGCTTTGGGAGCAGAAATTTCTGGGTATAAAAATATTTCGGTTTATGATGGTTCATGGACAGAATGGGGAAGTTTAGTTGAAGATTAAAAGATGCAAAAACTCTCAATAAAAGACATAATCAGTAAAATTAGTAACAAAGAAACCTTTGAAGCAGTATCTTCAGATTATTCGTTCACTATTAAAATAGATAAATATGTTCCGTATGCTTGTGCTGCGATTCACGACGGACATCAATTTAGAAAAGAACTTTGGGGTAATTGTATACATACCGAATATGAGCGTTGGTACGAAGAAGATCCTGAAACTAAAAACATGATACAATCGCATCCTATTGTTATTGCTGGATGTGACTCGCGTTTTGAATACGATTTAAACCGTTCGCCAGAAGATGCAGTTTTTGATACCGCTTGGGGAAAGCAATTATGGTATAAACCACTTTCTGAGAATATGAAAGATAAAAGCTTACGAAAGCATACCAATTTTTATAAAGTGGTGCATACTTTAATTGCGGTTTTAGAATCTAAATTCGGATTTTGCACCGTTTACGATATACATAGTTATAATTGGAAACGCTGGGATAGGGAAGTGCCAACATGGAATTTAGGTACTAGTAATGTAGATAATGATCGTTTTGGAGAAGCTATTGAAAGTTGGAGGAAAAGTTTGTCTGAAATTAAATTTCCTAACGCTATAAAATCGACTTCAAAAATTAATGACACGTTTCAAGGTAATGGTTATTTTTTAAAATATATAACCAATAATTTTAAGAATACCTTAGTTTTGGCAACTGAAATTGCCAAAGTGTATTGCGATGAATATGATTATATTATTTATCCTGAAGTTGTAAAAGCTGTTGAAACTGCCCTAATAAAGCGCATACCCGAACATGCATTAAGTATGCACAATACCTTTAAATGATTAGAATTAAATATGAAGACTGAAAACAATGTAACTACTAAATCGCTTTTAGATATTGATAAAAGTATAGATGCTCTTGTTAAACAAATTGAGCTGCTTAGTTTTGTTAATCCTATAAATATAGAAGAAGAAAAAGCGCGTTTTTTTTCATCAAAGTACTTAACAGATCCTGTTTTTAAATACCCAGAAATAAACTTCGATAAGTTTAAATTACATCGAAAATTATTTACACAACAATTAGAACTTATTGAAGATGAAGAAATTAGAGATTTATATGAAGATATAATTTACAACTATTCAGGTTTAATTCAATGTATAGAAAATATAGGTAGTGGGAAGAAATTTTATTATGATAGTTTGCATTGTTTTGGTACTCCTACTGAGATTGATGTAGAAAACGCTAAATATATTCTTCATTTTGAAGATGAAGATAAAGATTCTCCGGCTTTTATACCAAAATATAGTGCCGTAGAGGCTGAGTCTTTTTTTAGAACCTATTCTGTGCAATATGATTTTACATATCATATAAAACATTCAGATAAAATTTCGGCAATAGCCATGGTTTTAAACAATTTAAAAACATTGGTTTTAAATACGAATCACAAGTATTCAGATAATGAAATTGCTGTGCTTACCAATCATGAAATAGGTGTGCATATGGTAACGACTATGAATGGTTTATTGCATCCCTTAAAAATATTTTCTCATGGATTCCCAAATAATGAAGAAACCCAAGAGGGGCTAGCAGTTTTTGCAGAATATATGAGTAATAATTTAACAGTAACGCGTTTAAAAGAGTTAGCGTATCGTGTTATTGCAGTAAATAGTTTAGCCAAAGGTTATTCGTTTTCAAAAACGTTTAGATTGCTCCATAATCAGTATGATTTAGATAGAGAAACAGCTTATTATATAACTGTTAGGGCACATAGGGGTGGTGGGTTTACTAAAGATTATTTGTATTTAACAGGACTTAAAAAGGTGTATGATTATTATCATGCAAGCAAAGATTTAAGCTTATTATTAACGGGTAAAGTATCTTTAGAATATGCTGATGAAATAGAATCGCTTATTAAAAAAGGATTGGCTGTTCCTGCAAAACATATTACCGATGCTTACGCAAAAAATAGTAATACCAACAAAACAGTAGATTTTATTCTTAAAAATTTAAAGTAGA
>NZ_CAXIBN010000048.1:0-19274 GCF_964021735.1 uncultured Wocania sp.
GTCTTCTAACAACTATGAAACAGTTTATAGTAAGTTAATCACTTTTTCAATACGCTTTACCGTTTCTGCTTTTCCAATCATAAATATAATATCAAACACATCGGGTCCTTGTAAAGCGCCAACTAAAGCTAAACGCAATGGCATCATTACTTTCCCAAAACCTATTTCTTTAGAAGTTATCCAGCCTTTAATATTAGTTTGAAGGTTTTCGACGGTAAAATCTTCTGTAGTATTTATAATTGAAACGACCTCTTCTAGAATGCCCTTTGTATCCTCTTTAAATGCCTTTTTCGAGGCTTTTTCATCATAAGAATTTGGTGCAGTAAAAAAGAAATGACTCAAATCCCAAAAATTTGATACAAAAGTGGCACGCTCTTTTATTAAACCAATAACCATTGATATGTAATTAGCATCAACGTCATTACGAGGAGCTTGCGACGTGGTAATCTCATCATTTGAAACAGATTGCTTCGTTTTACTCGCAATGACGTTTAAATTTTCATCAACAATGGGTTTAAACAATTCAGCCAAAACATCATTACTTTGCTCTTGCATATAATGATGATTAAACCACTTTATTTTATCTGGGTCAAAACGAGCACCAGATTTATTAACACGAGTTAAATCAAAAGCTTTAATCAATTCTTCCATAGAAAAAAGTTCTTGTTCTGTTCCTGGGTTCCAACCTAAAAATGCTAAAAAATTAACCATAGCTTCTGGGAAATAACCATCTTCTTTATAACCTCTTGAAGTTTCGTTGGTTTTAGGATCTGTCCATTGTAACGGAAACACTGGAAAACCTAATTTATCACCATCACGTTTGCTTAACTTCCCCTTGCCTGTTGGTTTTAAAATTAATGGTAAATGTGCAAATTCTGGTGTTTCCCAACCAAATGCTTTGTATAATTGATAGTGTAATGCTAAACTTGGCAACCACTCTTCGCCACGAATAACATGGGATATTTCCATCAAATGGTCGTCTACAATATTTGCTAAATGATAGGTTGGCATGCCATCACTTTTAAACAGCACTTTATCGTCTAAAATATTGGTATCAATTTTAATATCACCACGAATAATGTCTTTTAAATGCAGCGTTTCATCTTGAGGCGATTTAAAACGAATTACATAATCATTACCAGCATCTAATTTCGCTTGAGTTTCATCTGCGCTAAGCGACAAAGAATTATTTAGTTTTAAGCGATTATGCCAGTTATAAATAAAGGTTTTGCCTTTAGCTTCGTGGTCTTTTCTATGGAAATCTAAAGTTTCGGCAGTATCAAAAGCATAATAGGCATTGCCAGATGCAATCAATTCATCTGCATATTGTTTGTATAAATGCTTGCGTTCACTTTGTCTGTATGGACCAAATTTTTCGTTTTTATTTAAACCTTCATCATAAGGTATACCACACCAATTCAACGCATCAATAATATACTGTTCTGCACCTTCAACATAGCGGTTTTGGTCGGTATCTTCTATTCTTAAGATAAAAGTTCCGTTGTGTTTTTTAGCAAATAAATAGTTAAAAAGAGCGGTTCGAACGCCTCCTATATGTAAAGGCCCTGTTGGGCTTGGTGCAAAACGCACACGAACTTTTTTGGTCATGTTTTGTTATTTTTGGCAAAGATACAATTAACAGATAATTATAAACCTTATAAAAATAAAATTGTAGTTTAGTAAGTTAAAACCGTTTTATCATTTCCGCAAAGGTGGAAATCTGTTATATATGAACAATTTTAAAAACATACAAACCAAATTAGAGCAATTTATTAGTCGGTATTACACCAACGAATTAATAAAAGGCGCAATTTTATTTTTTGCTATTGGGTTACTTTACTTTTTGTTTACGTTGTTTATTGAGCATGTTTTATGGTTAAATCCTTTGGCGAGAACCATTCTGTTTTGGGTGTTTATTTTAGTTGAAATTGTTTTACTTACTAAGTTTATAGCAATTCCGTTAGCTAAATTATTTAAGTTACAAAAAGGCATCAACTATATGGATGCCTCTAAGATTATAGGAGAGTATTTCCCAGAAGTTAATGATAAATTGTTGAATGTATTACAGCTACAACAAAACCCATTGGAATCTGAATTATTATTGGCGAGCATTGAGCAAAAATCGGCAGAATTAAAACCCATTCCGTTTAAATTAGCTGTTAATTTTAAAAAGAATATTGGCTATTTAAAATACGCCGCAATTCCTATTTTAATCATTTTAATAACCTTTTTAACAGGAAAATCTAATTGGTTTAGCGATAGTTACGAGCGTATTGTGCATTACAAAACTGCTTACGAACCACCTGCGCCATTTCAGTTTTTTGTAGTTAATAATGATTTAGAAGCCATTGAAAACAAAGATTTTAAATTACAAGTTAAAACCGCTGGCGAAGTAACTCCAGAAAGTGCTCAAATAGTTTACAATAACCAAACCTATTTTTTAAACCCAAAAGGCATTGGCGAGTTTGAATATGTGTTTTCTCAACCAAAAGCTAATGTTGAGTTTCAATTAACAGCAAACAGTGTCACATCAAAACCTTATGTCTTAAATGTTATTGAAATACCATCTTTACTAAGTTTTGAGATGACTTTAGATTATCCGAATCATACTAAAAAGAAGAATGCTATTTTAAAAAGCACAGGAAATGCCGTTGTTCCTGAAGGCACAAATATAACTTGGCAACTTAAAACAAAATCGACCGATAATGTACATTTATATGCCGAAGACACGTTAGATTTTTCTTCGGATAAATTGAATAATTTCGAATTATCCAAACGCCTTTATAATCATTTGGATTATAGTTTAAGCACAAGTAACGCCAACCTTAAAAACTACGAAAATTTAGCTTTTAGAATTGATGTGATTAAAGACGAATATCCAGAACTTAATTTAAAGATGCAGGTTGATAGTCTGGATTTGCAGACGCTTTATTTTTATGGACAAATTAGTGATGATTACGGGTTTAGCAAACTTCAAATGGTGTATTATCCTGTAAATGATGAATCTAAAAAACAAATGGAAAATCTGCCAATTTCCAATACAAATATTGATGAATTTATTACGGCATTTCCAAATAATTTGAATATTGAAGCTGGAGTTGCTTACGAATTGTATTTTCAAGTATTTGATAATGATGTTGTTAATAACTATAAACGTACAAAAAGTAATGTGTTTACCTATAGAAAACGCACTAAAGACGAAGATGAACAAAAGAAGTTAGAAGAACAAAGTGAAACCATTAAAGACTTAAATAAATCTTTAGAAAAGTTTGAGGAACGAGAAAAGGAACTTCAAGAGTTATCTAAAACTCAAAAGGAAAAGTCTAACTTAAATTTTAACGATAAAAAGAAATTAGAATCATTTTTAAAGCGTCAACAGCAGCAAGATGAAATGATGAAAAATTTCAATAAAAAGCTTCAAGAAAACTTAGAGAATTTTCAAAAAGAAAATATAAAAGAAGACACGTTTAAAGAAGATTTAAAAAAGCGATTAGATGAAAATGAAGAACAACTTAAAAAAGATGAAAAGCTTTTAGAGGAATTAAAAAAGCTTCAAGAAAAAATTAATAAAGAAGAGTTAACTCAAAAACTTGAAGAATTAGCAAAACAGAACAAAAACAAAAAGAGAAGCTTGCAGCAATTAATAGAATTGACTAAACGCTTTTATGTTGAAAAGAAACTAGATAAGCTAAAAGAAGATTTAATGAAATTGGCAATAGACCAAGAAAAATTATCTAACGAATCTGAAGAAGAAAACACCAAAGAAAGACAAGGCGAATTAAATAATGAATTTGAAGATTTTAAAGAAGAAATAGAACAACTTGAAAAGGATAGTAAGGAACTAAAAAAACCAATTAATATTCCAAGAGATAAATTAGATGAAAGAGAAGTTGAAAACGAACAGCAAAAAGCTTCTGAAGAATTAGAAAAAGGTGAAGAACAAAAAGCTTCAGAAAAGCAAAAAGCCGAACCCAAAAAAAGTGAAAATCAAAATATAAAGAATGCTCAAAAGAGCCAAAAGAAAGCAGCTCAAAAGATGATGGAGATGAGTGAGAAAATGAAAAGTTCAATGGCTGGCGGTGACTCTAATAAAATGCAAGAAGATGTCGAAATGCTACGACAAATTCTCGATAATTTAGTGTTATTTTCTTTTGATCAAGAATCACTGATGAATCAGTTTAAAACCATCGAAATTAATCACAATAAATATGCCTCTTTCTTAAAAAAACAGCATAATTTAAAAGAGCATTTTGAGCATGTTGATGATAGTTTATTTGCGCTATCATTGCGCCAACCAAAACTTTCAGAAACTGTTAATAAAGAAATTACAGAAGTGTTTTATAACATCGATAAATCGTTAAACCTGTTGGCAGAAAACCAATTATATCAAGGGGTTTCAAATCAACAATTCACTATTACCGCTGCCAATAATTTAGCAAATTTTTTAAGTGATGTTTTAGATAATATGCAAGAAAATATGAGCATGTCTAAAGGCAAAGGTGGGCAAGGTGATATGCAGCTTCCAGACATTATTATGAGTCAGGAGCAGCTAAACAAAATGATGGAAGAAGGAATGAAAAAGGGAGAGGGTCAAAAACCTCAAAAAGGAAAAGGAGAAAAAGAAGGAGAAGGTGATAAACAAGGTAAAAAAGGAAAGGATGGTGAAAATGGGAACAATCAAGGAAATGGAAAAAATGGGAAACAGAATGGAATTGAGGGTGAAGGTGAGAATGAGGACTTGAATGGTAAATTATATGAAATTTATCAGCAACAACAAGAATTGAGAAAAGCCTTAGAAGAGCGATTATCTAAAGAAGGAAAAGGATCGAAAGGAAATGGTGATGCACTATTAAAAAAAATGGAAGAGGTAGAGTTAGATTTATTAAATAGAGGATTTACAAATCAAACCCTTCAAAAAATGATGGAATTGAAACACCAATTATTAAAAATGGAGAAGGCTACGTTTCAGCAAGGTGAGGATAATAAACGGGAGTCTAAAACTAATAAAAACAACTTTAATAATAATACAAACAATCAAATCCCTTCTGCTAAACAATATTTTAATACTACAGAAATATTGAACAGACAAGCCTTACCTTTGCGTCAAATTTATAGAAAGAAAGTACAAGAGTATTTTAAAAAAACAGATGATTAACTTTAATTACGAAACCGATTTTTTATTGCAGAATGAAGATGATATTTCGTCATGGATTTCAGAGGCAATTAACGCGGAAGGTTTTAAAGAAGACGAAATTAATTACGTTTTTTGTGATGATAAATATCTTCATAAATTAAACGTTGAATTTCTAAAACATGATACGTTAACAGATATTATTAGCTTTGATTACTCAGTCGGAAAAATAATACAAGGAGATATTTTTATTTCCATTGAAAGGGTAGAAGATAATGCTAAAGATTTTCAAACGTCTTTTATTGAAGAGCTTCATCGTGTTATTATTCATGGTATACTGCATTACTGCGGCTATAAAGATAAAATAGATGAAGATGCTAAGGTAATGCGCAATAAGGAAAATTACTACTTAGAGCAGTTGGGATAAAATTCAGTATTTCAACGTATATTTGCAAACTCAAAATTACGATGTGTTCCACGTGGAACATGTTTTAAAAACAAAGAATTATGTTTAACGAAGTTTATGATGTTATAGTCGTAGGAGCGGGTCACGCAGGAAGTGAAGCTGCTGCTGCTGCTGCAAACATGGGAAGCAAAACATTGCTTGTTACCATGAACTTACAGAACATTGCACAAATGTCTTGTAATCCTGCCATGGGTGGTATTGCAAAAGGGCAAATTGTACGAGAGATAGATGCACTAGGAGGTTATAGCGGAATTGTGTCAGATACATCAGCGATTCAATTTAAAATGCTAAACAAATCTAAAGGGCCTGCAATGTGGAGCCCGAGGGTGCAGAGTGACAGAATGCGTTTTGCAGAAGACTGGAGATTGCTTTTAGAAGGCACACAAAATCTTGATTTCTATCAAGAAATGGTTTCTGGTTTAGTGGTAGAAAACCATAAAATTGTTGGTGTAAAAACCTCTTTAGGATTAGAAATAAAAGGTAAATCTGTGGTGTTAACAAACGGTACCTTTTTAAACGGGTTAATTCATATAGGCGATAAGAATTTTGGCGGCGGAAGAGCAGGCGAACGAGCTGCTACTGGAATAACGGAACAGCTTGTTGATTTAGGTTTTGAATCTGGTAGAATGAAAACTGGAACACCACCAAGAGTTGATGGACGGTCGTTAGATTTTTCCAAAATGGTTGAACAGCCTGGAGATGAAAACCCAGAAAAATTCTCATATTTAGATATTACTAAGCCATTAGAAAATCAACGTTCATGCTACATGACTTACACTAGTGAATTGGTACACGATTTACTTAGAGAAGGTTTTGATAGGTCTCCAATGTTTAATGGTAGAATTAAAAGTTTAGGCCCAAGGTATTGTCCGTCTATAGAAGATAAGATTAATCGCTTTGCAGACAAAGATAGACATCAATTATTTATAGAACCAGAAGGTTGGAATACCTGCGAAGTTTATGTAAATGGGTTTTCTACATCTTTGCCAGAAGACGTACAATTTAAAGCATTACGTTCTGTGGTCGGTTTTGAGAATGTAAAATTCTTCAGACCTGGATACGCTATAGAATATGATTATTTTCCGCCAACACAATTAAAGCACACTTTAGAAACTAAGTTAGTTGAAGGGTTATATTTTGCAGGACAAATTAATGGAACTACTGGCTATGAAGAAGCAGCATCGCAAGGCTTAATGGCAGGTATAAACGCGAGTTTAAAAGTTCAAGAAAAAGAACCTTTTACTTTAAAAAGAGATGAGGCTTATATAGGTGTTTTAGTTGATGATTTAATTACTAAGGGTACAGAAGAGCCTTATAGAATGTTTACATCAAGAGCAGAATATAGAACGTTATTACGCCAAGATAATGCTGATTTAAGGTTAACACCTAGAGGTTTTGAACTTGGTTTAGCTTCAGAAAAGCGTTTGAAGCGAATGGAGGAGAAACATGCAGCCGCTGAGAAATTTGTTAACTTTTTTGAAACAGAAAGTGTTAAGCCAGAAATTATAAATCCCATTCTAAAGTCTAAAAAATCGGCTGCTGTAAAACAATCAGGAAAGCTTTTTAAAGTATTTGCTAGGCCTAATATTGAGATGGACGATGTTAGAAAAGTGGATAGTGTTGAGGCATACATTAAAGATAATAATTTAGATAGAGAAGTAATTGAGCAAGCTGAAATACAGGTTAAATATGCTGGGTATATTGCCAAAGAAAAAAATAATGCTGACAAATTAACGCGTTTAGAATATGTAAAAATCCCTGATAATTTTGACTATTCACAAATAAAATCCATGAGTTATGAAGCTCGTGAAAAGTTGAAAAAAATCCAACCAGCTACGGTATCTCAAGCATCAAGAATAAGTGGAGTGTCGCCTAATGATATTTCTGTTTTATTGGTATATATGGGCAGATAATTTTAACGTTCCACGTGGAACGTTTATTTCTGTATTGTCTTGTGCATTGCTAAAATCAAAATATATTTTGATTTAAAGTATTAAAGCGTAGCTTACAAAAGGTCTTTTTAAAACAATTTTTTATTAAATATTCGTGTCAAAAATAAATTCAAATAACATTAATTTAAAAGTAAAAGACTATTCCGTTTCAGGAGAGGAATTTGAATTAATCAAAAATTCTGAATACGGTTTTCTTGAAACTACTCCACAACCATCTTCAAATAAATTACCAGAATACTATAAAAGTGAAGACTACATTTCGCATACAGATTCTAAAAGAAATCTATTCGAAAAAGTATATCATTTAGTAAGAAGCATTTCTCTTAAAAAGAAATTAAGTTTAATTAATTCATTTGCTTCAGAAGAAAAAAAACTATTAGATGTTGGATGTGGCACAGGTGATTTTTTAGAGATTGCACTACAAAATAATTGGCATATTTTTGGAATAGAACCTAACGAGCAAGCTCGAACAATTGCTAATAAAAAAACTAATAATTCAGTTTATAAAACTGAACAATTATTAAAGTTTGAAGAAAACAGTTTTGATGTCATTACACTTTGGCATGTATTAGAACATTTACCAGATTTAGAAAATCAGATTCAAATTTTTAAAAAGCTTATAAAAACAAATGGCACTTTAATAATTGCAGTACCAAACTATAAAAGTTTCGACGCAAAACATTATAAACAGTTTTGGGCAGCTTACGATGTGCCGAGGCACCTTTGGCATTTTAATAAAAGATCAATTTCAAAATTAGTTTCAAAACAATCTTTTAAAGTTGAAAACGTAAAACCTATGTGGTTTGATTCATTTTATGTGAGCATGCTTTCAGAAAAATATAAATCTAAAAAAATGAATCCAATCAAAGGAATTTGGATTGGATTGGTTTCTAATTTAAAAGCAATAACAACAAAAGAGGCTTCATCTTTAATTTATATAATTAAAAATAGCTAAAACTAATTTTTATTTGTTTTAGCAGGCCCTTAATGGAGTAAATAGACAAATGCTAGTCAATTTCATAAAAACGTCTTATATCGCTTTAAACGTCTTTATTTTTAATAGATAATAATTATTTAAACCAATATTACCAATAAGTTTTTATTATATGTTAAATTCAAAATAATTCCGCTTTAAATTATCAGTTACTTTATTACATTTGTGCGAAATCTTAAAATAGAAAAATCAAGCACATGAAAAATATAGTTTACGTAGTATTAGCAATGATCGTTTTATCTTCTTGTGAAAAACAAGCAAAAATTGGATTTGTAAATAATGGTGATTTAATTAATGATTTTCAAGAGAAGAAAGACCTTGAAGCAAAATTTCAATTAAAAGAAGATGCTTTTAAGAAAAGAGCAGATAGTATTGGAAAAGCATTTCAATTAGAAGTGCAAGAAACACAAGCTAAGGCTCAAAAGTCTTCTCAAAAGAAAGCACAAGAATTAATGGGGGGTTTACAACAAAAACAACAACAATTACAGCAACAAATGCAATATGAGCAACAGTTGCTGACTCAGTCTTTTCAAACAGAAATAGATTCAGTAATTATTAAAGTAAAAGATTTTGTTAAAGATTACGGAAAGAAAAACGGATACACTTATATCTTAGGAACAACTGATGCAGCATCAACCGTTATGTACGGGACAGATGAAAATGATTTAACACAAACCATTTTAGACGCTTTAAACGGAACTAAAAAAGAAGTTACTGAAAAAACGGATAAAAAAGAATAAATACAAAACATAAAAAACAAATGTTAAACGCTTTTAGAACTATTTCTGAAAGCGTTTTTTGGAATTTAATGCCTAATATATGGGCCTATCCTCCTTTTTTATGCAATAACCGCGTTAATTTAATTGACAAATCCGTTAAAATAATTTTAGAATTCCCGTTGCGCTCAATATGGTAAATAGCATCTTGCAGTTCGTTACTAATATCCATAATATTATTTCCATGGACAAAAGGCGCAAAATTTTCAAGCTTAAATTTTTCGGTTTTTGGCTCTAAAAAAACAAGATCGGTAGCGTTATAATTTAATAGTAAAGCTTGACGAAAAAAATCCAAACAAAAATTTAAAAATTGCTTTTGTGTTTCGCGTCCTGTTTTTGCAATATCCTCGCTCCACGAAATTAAATCGTGAATTGCTGCTTTATTACCTTTCGCTTTAAAAGCACTTCTAATCCAGAAAATAAACCAGGTTTCAAACTGAATGTCTTCAGAATCTTGATAAACTAAATCGCAAGCTTTGTTATAATTACCGTTAGATTGATGAGCAATTTTTGTCGCTACAGAAACCTCTAAACTGTAGTTTTTAATTAAAGCATCTTTTATTACATCTTCAGCCAAAGGCGGAAAATGTAATACTTGGCAACGCGACCTAATTGTATTTATAATTTGCTCCTCATCTTCAGCAATTAACAAAAAAACAGTTTTGTTTGGTGGTTCTTCAATCAGCTTTAAAAGTTTGTTGGCACAAGCGGTATTCATTTTTTCAGCCATCCAAATCAACATTACTTTATAACCGCCTTCGTAAGACTTAAGTGTGAGCGATTTTACAATTTCGTGCGCTTCATCAACTCCAATTTGCCCTTGTTTATTATCAACACCCAGAAGTTTATACCAGTCAAATAGGTTACCGTATGGTTGGTCTTTTAAAAGATGCCTCCATTCCTCTAAATAAAAACTAGAAACAGGTTTGCTTTTCACTTTATCGCTTGTCGTAACCGGAAAAGCAAAATGTAAATCGGGATGCGAAAAGTTTTTAAACTTTAGGTTACAAGCATCATTTCCTGTATTATTTTCACCATCAGAATTAGAGCATAAAACATACTGTGCGTATGCAATTGCCATAGGTAAAGTACCAGAACCTTCGTTACCAACAAATAATTGCGCATGCGGTATTCTGCCATTATCAACACTTTTGGTTAAATGGTTTTTAATGTGTTCTTGCCCTAAAATATCTTCAAAAAGCATAAAACAAACCTACATAATTTTTTACTAATAAATAAAGTGGAAATATTAAAAAATGAGGGACTTAAAATAGCGCTTTTATAAGTATTGAAATATTCTTTATTAGCTATATCGTTTTCGTAAAAAAAGTCATTTTTTACCTGTTCATAATTGGTTACATTTGTGATTCAAATAACTAAAAAACAAAAACATATATATAATGAAACATTCATAACTCAAAGATTCAATGATAATAAAACGATGACATGAATGTTACATTTGACAAATAATTAAAAATAAAAAGATAACAAATGAAAACGCTTAACGATTTTAATTTCGACAATAAAAAAGCATTAATCCGTGTAGATTTTAATGTGCCTTTAAACGAAAACTTTGAAGTTACAGATGCCACAAGAATAGTATCTGCAAAACCAACAATCATTAAAATTTTAGAAGATGGAGGTAGCTGTATTTTAATGTCGCATTTAGGTCGCCCGAAAGGATTTCAAGACGAATTTTCATTAAAGCATATTGCAGCTAAAGTTGAAGATGTTTTAGGTGTCGACGTTAAATTTGTAGCAGATTGTATTGGCGCAGAAGTAGAAGCTGCTGCAGCAAACTTAGAGCCTGGTCAAATTTTATTGTTAGAAAACTTACGGTATTACAAAGAAGAAACCGCAGGCGATGTTGCGTTTGCCGAAAAATTATCAAAGTTAGGTGATATTTATGTAAATGATGCTTTTGGTACGGCACACCGCGCGCATGCTTCAACAACTATTGTAGCACAGTTTTTTGAAGGTAAAAAATGCTTTGGTAATTTATTAGCTCAAGAAATTGAAAGCATTAAAAAAGTTATGGAAACAGGCGAAAAGCCAGTTTT
Organism: uncultured Wocania sp.; assembly: GCF_964021735.1. Taxonomy (NCBI): domain Bacteria; kingdom Pseudomonadati; phylum Bacteroidota; class Flavobacteriia; order Flavobacteriales; family Flavobacteriaceae; genus Wocania; species uncultured Wocania sp. The sequence goes on from NZ_CAXIBN010000048.1 coordinate 11,380, forward strand.
AGCAATACTTGGTGGTGCTAAAGTATCTTCAAAAATTACCATTATTGAAAATATTCTTGATAAAGTAGACCATTTAATTATTGGTGGCGGTATGGCATTTACCTTTGTAAAAGCTCAAGGTGGAAAGATTGGAAACTCAATTTGTGAAGATGATAAAATGCCTTTAGCCTTAGAGATTTTAAAGCAAGCTAAAGCTAAAAGTGTTCAAGTTCATATACCTGTAGATACCATTGCTGCAGACGATTTTAGCAACGATGCCAATACGCAAACTGTTGATATTAATGAAATCCCTGATGGATGGGAAGGGGTTGATGCTGGACCAAAATCCAGAGCACAATTTCATAAAGTTGTAATGGATTCTAAAACTATTCTGTGGAATGGCCCTCTTGGTGTTTTCGAAATGGAAAGTTTTGCTGGCGGAACTATAGAATTAGGAAATTCCATTGCAGAAGCCACTAAAAATGGAGCGTTCTCACTAGTTGGTGGTGGCGATTCTGTGGCTGCTGTAAAACAATTTGGTTTTGAAGATAAAGTAAGTTACGTAAGTACTGGTGGTGGTGCGATGCTTGAAAGTTTAGAAGGAAAAACATTACCTGGAATTGCTGCTATTTTAGAATAAACTAAATTAAGTTTTCAAATTACATTAAAAAATACGATTTTAGCCATACTGTCGTTCAATAACCAACGGAATAGATTTTATGGCTTTTCGATTTTTTATAATATACTTGTTTTTAGGTTTTGGAACTTGTTTTTCGCAAATACAAGACTCTACATTGTCTCAAAAACAACAGGTTAAAGATTCTATAATAGATGGAAAAGATCTTACTGTAAAAAAAATTGAAGCCGTAAAAGATAGTGACTCAATTAAAAAATTAGAAGATCTAGAGTTTGCTGCAAAATTAGATGAAAAATGGCTTGAAGAATTGTACAGTAATAATCTATTCGACACCATTTATAAATCGGTTACAGAGCTTACTTATGAGCCTGTCGATTATCCAGAATTACATACCGACACATTAAAAAGACGATTAAAAGAGCTCGATGCCAGAACACCTTTTAATGTAGAATACAATCCAGCTTTAGAAAGTGTTATAAAGTCGTATTTAAAACGTCGTAGAAAACATTTACAAAAGTTGATGACGTTGAGTGCTTTTTATTTCCCCATGTTCGAGGAGGAATTAGACAAACATGATATTCCGTTAGAAATAAAATATTTAGCCATAGTTGAGTCTGCTTTAAAACCACGAGCAAAATCTAGAGTGGGTGCAACGGGTTTATGGCAGTTTATGTTTGGCACAGGTAAAGAACACGGATTGGATGTAAGCAGTTATGTCGATGAACGTAGCGATCCCATAAAATCTACCAAAGCAGCAGCAGAGTATTTAACACGATTATATAAAATTTTTGGCGATTGGGACTTAGCTTTGGCAGCATACAATTCAGGACCAGGAAATGTAACAAAAGCTATTAGACGTTCTGGCGGATACCAAAACTACTGGAATATAAGGCATAATTTACCACGAGAAACCGCAGGCTATTTACCAGCATTTTTAGCAAATATGTATATTTTTGAATATGCAGAAGCACACGGCTTTAAAAAACTTAAACCAGAATTTGCATTAGTTGAAACCGATACCGTTAGAGTAAAACATATGATAACACTCGATCAGGTTTCAGAGGTTACAGGAACACCTATCGAACAGCTTCAGTTTTTAAACCCTTCATACAAATTAGATATTATTCCTTTTATAGAAAAAGAAAACTATGTGTTGCGATTACCACGAGATGTGGTTGGCAGTTTTGTAAATAACGAAGAAAAAATTTATGCTTTTGTTAAAGAAGAGTTTGCAAAACGCGAAAAGCCGTTGCCACAGTTTTTTAATGCTAACGATAAAATTCGTTATCGAGTTAGATCTGGTGATTATTTAGGAAAAATAGCCAGAAAATATGGCGTTCGCGTAAGCCAAATAAAACAATGGAATGGGTTAAGGAGCAACAATTTAAAAATTGGACAACGATTAACAATTTATCCTCGAAAACCTTATGTAACAAGTTCATCTTCAACAAAAAAGGCAGTAGAAACAAAACCTATCTCGGGCAATGTAACTACCTATACTGTAAAAAGTGGAGACTCACTTTGGAGCATTTCTCAAAAATTTCCTGGAGTTTCTGTTCAAAATATTAAAGATTGGAACGATATTAGTGGTAATAAATTAAAACCAGGAATGAAGCTTAAAATATCGAAAGGGTAATTCCTATTAACCAAAACTTAATTATGCGTAATTTTCTTTTAACAGCATTAGCAATTGTACTACTAGTCTCTTGCGGCGACAAAAAATCTTCGAACGACAGAATACTTTTCGATTCGTCTGGAAATGTAAATCATATATCTGTTGTAGTAAGTAATGAACTATGGAATGGTAGCGTTGGCGAAGCCATTAGAGGTGTACTTACCACTCCAATTTATGGGTTACCACAAGACGAACCCATGTTTAGTATAAACCAAATACCAACAAAGGTGTTTTCTGATTTTATTACAAGAAATAGAACGATTTTAAAAATAGAACTAGGTAAAGAATCAGGGTTTAAAGTTGCTGAAAACGTATACGCACAACCACAAAAAGTAATTGTTGTTTCTGGAAAAACAAAAGACGATGTTATAGGTTTACTTAAAGAGAACTCAGAAAAAATATTAGAGGAATTTAAAAACGAAGAGTTAAAGGAGCAGCAACGTCGTATTAGTAAATCACTTTACAATGCTGATATTATTCAGGAACGTTTAGGCTTAAATATTAAATTTCAAACAGCGTATAGAATTGTAAAAACAACTGCCACAAAAGAGGACAAGTTTTTTTGGATAAAAAAAGAGTTTAAAGCAAGCTCAAATTTTTCAGGAGATTTGAATATACTATTATACCAAGTACCTTTAAGTGCTATTAATAGGGATTCAACTATTGTAAGTCAAGTTATTAAAATGAGAGACTCCATAGGCAAAAAATTTATTCAAGGTGCTATTGAAGGGTCTTATATGGCAACTGAAGATGCTTACACACCATTTAATTCAGAAACTATTTTAGACAATAAACCAGCTTTAGAAACTAGAGGTCTTTGGGATTTAAAAGAAGGCGCAATTATGGCAGGACCTTTTATAAATTACGCTATTGAAGATAAAATTAATAATAGGTGGGTTATTGCCGAAGGTTTTGTTTTTGCACCATCGGTAGAAAAAAGAGATTATATGTTCGAGTTAGAAGCTATAATTAAATCTATTAAAATAAATTAAATGTTTAAGCCATTGCGAAGAATTTTTTATTAGCTTCTGTAACGATGATTCTATTTAAAATTTTGATATAAAAAAACAGCACATTGTGCTGTTTTTTATTTTAAAAAATATAACTATTCTTTTTTATTGTCTTTTTTATCTTCTTCTTTACTAGCGTCTTTAAATTCTTTAATGCCGCTACCCAATCCTCTCATTAATTCTGGTATTTTTTTACCTCCAAATAATAATAAAACAATAACAACAATTAATGCTATTTGCCAAGGACCGGCTACTAATGGTAACATATATAAACTCATAACTTTTAAATTTAAAAAGCAAAGTTAATAATTAAAGTTTAATAATGGCGTTTTAAGCATAACTTTAGCATAAAGAGAAACACCTCTTGCAATAATTTTATATATTTTTGTTTTAACATGGAGGATAAAAAAAAAGAACCAAAAAAGATAAAACGAAAACTTCTTGACAAGTATCGATTAGTTATCTTAAATGAAAACACGTTTGAAGAACGTTTATCTTTTAAATTAACACGGTTAAACGTTTTTGTATTAGCATCAGTATCTATTATTCTTTTAATAAGTGCGACTTACGCATTAATCGCTTTTACACCGCTTAGAGAGTATATTCCTGGGTATTCTTCAACAGCTTTAAAAAAGAAAGCCATAGAACTTAATTATAAAACTGATTCTTTACAACAAGTTATTTCTATGAATGAGTTGTACTACGCCTCGATTAAAAAAGTATTACAAGGCGATGTTAGCGCAACAGAATTTAATAAAGATTCTATAATAGAAGCGGTTAAACTTGAAGTAGGAGAAGTAGACTTAAATCCAAACTTAGAAGATTCTTTATTGCGTCAAAAAGTTGATAAAGAAGATAAATATAATTTATTTGAATCGGCTACATCGGCAGCAAGTTTTGTGTTATTTCCTCCGGTAAACGGTACTATAAGTGAAGACTATAACCTTAAAGAAAAGCATTATGCCGTAGACATTGTAGTAGCTAAAGATGCACCAGTTAAGGCCACAGCCGATGGTATTGTGATTTTTGCGGAATGGACACCAAGCACGGGACATGTTATAATTATTGAGCATAGTTATGGTTTAATTTCTGTTTACAAACACAATGGTGCTTTAACAAAAGCACAAGGCGATTTAGTAAAAGCGGGCGAAGTTATTGCCACTGCAGGTAATTCTGGAGAGCTTTCAACAGGACCACATTTGCATTTCGAGCTTTGGAACGACGGCTACCCTATTAATCCAACAAATTTTATAGACTTTAAATAAATGCTATCATTAAAACCTGCCATTGCTAAATCTTTAGCGAAACGTGTTTATAAGAATATTAAAAAATGGGCAAATAAGCCTATTGAAACACAAGAAAAAGTATTTCAAGATTTAATAAGTAAAGCAGCCGCGACCGCCTTTGGTAAAGATCATGACTTTATAAGTATAAATAATTATTCAGACTTTATAAAGCGTGTTCCTATTAGAGATTATGAAGACCTTAAACCTTATGTTGAAAAAGTAGTTGCAGGTGAAGAAAATATACTTTGGGTAGGCAAGCCACTTTATTTTGCAAAAACATCGGGAACAACGTCGGGTTCTAAATACATTCCTATCACAAAAGAAAGTATGCCAACTCATGTTGAGGCTGCTAGAAATGCTATTTTATTATACATTCACGAAACTGGCAATGCTAAATTTGTTGATGGCAAAATGATTTTTTTACAAGGAAGCCCAGTTTTAAAAGAACAAAATGGCATTCAATTAGGACGGCTTTCAGGTATTGTAGCGCATTATGTGCCAAAATATCTTCAAAAAAACAGGATGCCTTCTTTTAAAACAAATTGTATTGAAGATTGGGAAACAAAAGTAGATGCCATTGTTGAAGAAACAGTGCGGGAAGATATGACGGTTATTTCTGGAATCCCTTCGTGGGTGCAAATGTATTTTGAAAAATTGCAGCAGAAAACAGGAAAACAGGTTGGTGACATTTTTAAGAATTTCAATCTTTTTATTTTTGGTGGTGTAAATTACGAACCTTACCGAGCTAAATTCGAAAACCTTATTGGCAGAAAAGTTGATAGTATTGAATTGTATCCTGCCAGTGAAGGTTTTTTTGCATTCCAAGATAAACAGAACGAGAAAGGCATGTTGCTTCAATTAAATTCGGGTATTTTTTACGAGTTTATAAAAGCCGATGAATTTTTTAATGACAATCCAAAACGTATCACTATTGCCGATGTTGAAGTGGGTATAAATTATGTGATGATAATTTCAACAAACGCTGGTCTTTGGGCATATAATATTGGCGATACGGTTGAATTTACATCAACAAACCCATATCGTGTAATTGTTTCAGGTAGAATAAAACATTTTATTTCGGCTTTTGGTGAGCATGTTATTGGAAAAGAAGTTGAGCAAGCCATGCGGGACGCTACTTTAAATACTCAAGTTAGAGTTTCAGAGTTTACCGTTGCTCCACAAATAAATCCAAATGAAGGATTGCCATACCACGAATGGTTTGTAGAGTTTGAAAACGAACCGGAAAACCTTTCCGCTTTAGCGAAAAAAATAGACGAATCGCTTCAAAAACAGAATAGTTATTATTTCGATTTAATAGAAGGTAAAGTGTTGCAACCGCTTAAAATTACTAAGGTTAAAAAAGACGGATTTCAAAAGTATATGAAATCTGTCGGGAAATTAGGCGGACAAAACAAAATACCACGTTTATCAAACGATAGAAAGATTGTTGAGGGTTTTTCGTAATCTAATTAAGGCAAATAGTATTATCTTTGCAAGAATTAAAAATGTATGAGTAAAAAGAAACATCACGAAAGAACGAGAGCCCAAGAAAGCTCGAATGCTATTGAGAGAATGTACATTACTATGCGCCATTTGTTTAACCGAGGGTTTTATAAGCCTATGGGGGTTTCTGGAGAAACGTTAAGGCAATCATTATTATTATTGCGTCCAGAAATTTATGGTTCTATTGGTGATGAAAAAGCAGAACTAGAAGGTTTACTTTATGTAATTGATAGACTACCAATTGGGATAGAAGAATGTACTTTTATTAACTTAACGAGTGATGAAGGATATTCAGATTCTCATTTCAAACCCATTATTCCTCCCAAAAGGCGTCGTAATTGTTACCGAATTGATGAGGAGCAAATGAATATTGAGATAACCAGAGGACGCTCAGAAATCTATGATATTTTAACGCACCTTACTTTTCTTTTTGTTGAATCTCATAAAATAAGTAATCGTGTTTTAATTAACGATACAGGATCTACAACAAGAGATTGGGTTAAGTTAGAAAAAGCAGTTTTATCAACAAAAAAGCTAACACAGCCCGAGCGAGAAATTGCTATTACGCATACCGCTAATATTTTAGGACGTACTTTTAGCGAATTAAGTACTGTGTATTCTAAATTTGCAACAACCACACAACCAGAGCGTTTATTACATATAGTATATTGGTTAGGTAAATTAGCCATTGAAGAGCAAATAAATAATAATAAACGTACAGTTACTTTTAGCCCCGTACTTAGAGAACGTCTTGGACATCACATTCATGGTGAAATTTGGGCGAATACCATAAAAGAAACACTACATAAGAACGATTTACTAGAAAGACCAATACATATTATAAGCGCGAATATGCATAGTGTTATGAATACACTTTTTGCTCCAAATGCATTGAAGTCTAAAAAAGACATTTTTGAGGTTTATGAGTCTTTAAGCCAAAAAGAAAGTGAAAATCTTCGAAACAAGGTAACTAAAGAAGCGTTACTTCGAGGTATGATTTATATTGAAGATACATCTGGGACTAATATAGATGTTCAAATTTTTGATACTGATAAAATAGATGTTTCTAAAATTGATATAAAGACAGATGAAACAATTTTAAAAGATAAAAAACCAGTAATTTTTGTAATGGACTATGCTTTTGGAGAGCAAGCCTACGAAACTATTGATGAATTATTAAAACCCTATAAAGTAAAAGGGAAGCATATTCATTTGAATGTAGAATCTATTTCTATAATGGGTAAAGCAGGAATTTTAGAAGGGGCTAAAGGCGATATTATGATTCCAACAGCACATATTTTTGAAGGAACAGCAGACAATTACCCTTTTAAAAATGAGCTTAAAAAAGAAGATTTAGAATGCCAAGGTGTTAATGTTTACGAAGGCTCAATGATTACGGTTTTAGGTACATCGCTACAAAATAAAGACATTTTAAAATTCTTTTACAATTCCACATGGCGTGTTATAGGTTTAGAAATGGAAGGTGCACATTACCAAAAAGCCATTCAAGCGGCATCGAAAGTTAGAAATAGTATAAACCCAAATGTAAAAGTACGCTATGCCTATTATGCCAGTGATAACCCTTTAGAAACTGGAAGCACTTTAGCTTCTGGCGGATTAGGAACATCTGGTGTAAAACCCACCTATTTAATTACAAGAAAAATATTAGAACAACTATTTAATTAACATCATAAAATTATGAGTAAAGATTTGCCACAACCACAACCTAATCAGTCTGAAGAAGTCGATTTAGGGCAGTTATTCAAGCTTATAGGAAATGCTTTTGACCGTTTTTTTAAGTTTAT
>NZ_CAXIBN010000049.1:0-19212 GCF_964021735.1 uncultured Wocania sp.
TTATTTCAAAAGTTGAAAAGCAATTAATGCTACTATATATGCAAAAGCACTCATAATAACGAGTTGTAGTGTTGGCCATTTCCAGCTATTGGTTTCTTTTTTCACAATGGCAAGTGTACTCATACATTGCATAGCAAAAGCATAGAATAATAGTAATGAAATGCCTGATGCGAAATTGAATAGTGGTCCACCAAGAATTGGGTTAACTTCTCCTGCCATTCTATTTTTAATGGTTTCTTCTTCGTCACTTCCAACGCTATAAATAGTTGCTAGTGTTCCCACAAACACTTCACGAGCAGCAAAACTACTAACAATGGCAATACCAATTTTCCAATCGTAACCCAATGGCCGTATTGCAGGTTCAATAGCTCTTCCTGTAATGCCAATAAACGAATGTTCTAATTTATACGATGCGATGTGTTGTTGTAATTCGTCTTCACTTAAGTTTTGCGACGCGTATTCAGTTTTTACAATATTTTCAGCATCATTAAATGCTTTTCCAGGGCCGTAAGATGCTAAAAACCATAATACTATTGATATGGCAAGAATAATTTTTCCAGCCCCAAAAACAAATGATTTTGTTTTTTCAACAACTGTTAGGGCTACATTTTTAATTAACGGAAGTTTATAATTTGGCATTTCAACAACAAAAAACGATTTGCTTTTTATTTTTAATATTTTATTTAGAATATAAGCTGAAATTACAGCAGCAGCAAAACCAATAAGATACAAAAGCATTAGTGTTAATGCTTGATAGCCTAATCCTAAAAATCGTCCTTCAGGAATCACCAACGCAATAATAATTAGGTATACAGGAAGTCTTGCTGAGCACGTTGTAAAAGGTGTTACTAAAATGGTAATTAATCGTTCTTTCCAACTTTCAATATTTCGTGTTGCCATAATAGCTGGAATAGCACAAGCTGTACCAGAAATTAAAGGCACAACACTTTTACCACTTAAACCAAAACGACGCATAACCCTATCCATTAAAAAAACCACACGACTCATATAGCCGCTTTCTTCAAGTACAGCGATGAATAGAAATAAAAAGGCAATTTGCGGAATAAATATAACGATACCACCAAGACCTGGAATGATTCCTTCGGCAAGTAAATTGGTGAAAGCACCTTTAGGTAATTGTGTTTTTGTCCATTCGCTTAACGATGCAAAAACACTATCGATAAAGTCCATGGGCACGCTAGACCAATCGTAAATAGCTTGAAAAATAGTTAGTAAAATAACAAAGAAAATAAGATAACCCCATATTTTATGGGTTAAAACCCTATCTAGTTTTGTCCGCAAATCTTTTGCTTGAGAGGCATCAATAGTTTGCCCTTTTTTAAGTATGTTGTTTATAAACTGATAACGCTTAATGGTTTCTTTTTGCTGTAAACGTTTTAAATCACCTTTGCTTTTTGTTTTAAAGTCGGTAACGTCATCAATTTCGTTTCTATCGGTTTTTCCAAAGTTTACATCTTGTGTAATAACTAGCCAAAGTTTGTATAATAACTGGTTTGGAAAGGCTTTTTTTAAGTTGCCAAAATATTCTGCATCAATTTCAGAAGCATCAATGCAAGGTGTAACAGAGATGTCTTTATAGTTAGCAATTAAATCTTTTAAATGATCTATACCTTGATTTTTTCTTGTACTTACTAAGGCTATTTTGGTTTCTAAATGCTCTTCTAAATAAGGTATATCTAAAGAAATTCCTTTATAATTCATACGATCTGCCATATTAATAACTAGCACCGTTGGAATTTCTAAATCTTTAATTTGAGTAAAAAGCAGTAAGTTTCTTTTAAGATTTTCTACATCACTAACAACAACAGCAATATCAGGGAAATCCTTATCTTTTTTATTAAGAAGTAATTCAATAACAACGTTTTCATCAAGTGACGAAGCATTTAAACTATAAGTTCCGGGTAAATCAATAATATGGGCTTTAACACCACGAGGTAATTTACAAACACCTTCTTTTTTTTCAACTGTAATGCCAGGGTAATTACCAACTTTTTGGTTTAAGCCTGTAAGCGCATTAAAAACAGAGGTTTTTCCTGTGTTTGGGTTTCCTATTAAGGCAACATTTATTTGCTTACTCATGCGCTATTTTGTCTATTAAAATGTGAATAGCAGTCTCTTTTCTTATTGCCAAATGCGTACCATTAATATTTAAATACATAGGGTCTTGAAAGGGAGCAAGCTGTAAAAGTTGCACAGAATTTCCTGGTAAACACCCCATTTCTAAAAGTTTTAAAGGAATATGAATGGATGAAACATCAGTAATAATGCCTCGTTCTCCACGTTTTAAATTTGCTAATGTCTCTTGCAAGCTTATTTAGATTGATTTTAAAGAAGCAAAAATAAGGTAAAAATTTAGGCTAAAAAAATTGAAACTTAAAAACTATTTTTGATATTCTTTTTTTAGGATTTTTATATCAGCAAGTAAGCGCTCAATATCTTCTTTATTTGTACCATCGTAAAACCCTCGAATTTGTCTTTTCTTATCAATAAGCATGAAATTTTCGGTGTGAATCATATCAAAAACATCACCATTACCATTATCCTTAACAGCTAAGTAGCTTTTTCTAGCTAGCTCATAAATTTGCTTTTTATCACCAGTTACCAAATTCCATTTGGCATCATTTACATTTTTTGATTTTGCATACCTTTTAAGTTGTGCAACAGTATCAATATCTGGAGTTACTGTATGCGAAAGCAACATAATATCATTATCGTTTATAATCTCTTTTTGAATTTGAGCCATATGCCCTGTCATAATCGGGCAAATAGTTTGGCAGGTCGTAAAAAAGAAATCGGCAACATAGATTTTATCCTTATAATCGTTTTGAGTAATGGTTTTTCCGTTTTGATTTATAAGTTTAAAATCGGCAATTTTATGATATTTTTTTTGATGTTGAATAGTGCTATCCACCAACTCTGTGCTAACCATAGCTGGTTGGTAAATAGGTAGTGGTTGGTAAACATTTAAAGTGTTATAAATAATTACAATTATAATGATTGAAATAATAGCAAAAATAACGGCAAACCCTTTGTATTCTTTAAAAAATGAAAACATCTATAGTCATTAAAAAATTGATTGTTACAAAAATACAATGAATCAATCGTGACTAAAAATTTATAGTATTAAGATTTTGCTTAAACTTAAATTCATGTTAAAAAAAAGCACATTAAATATTAGTCTTTTTAAAGTTGGTTTAAAAGCTTACTTTTGTGCGATTATAAAAATCTGATAGAAGATATATGGAGTTTGTTATTAAAATATCTCAATTTTTATTGAGCCTTTCATTATTAATTGTTTTGCACGAATTAGGTCATTTTATTCCAGCAAAAGCATTTAAAACTAGAGTAGAAAAGTTTTATTTATTTTTTGATGTAAAGTTTTCGTTATTTAAAAAGAAAATAGGTGACACTGTTTATGGTATAGGTTGGTTGCCTTTAGGAGGTTATGTGAAAATTTCAGGTATGATTGACGAAAGTATGGATACCGAGCAAATGGCACAAGAACCACAACCATGGGAGTTTCGTTCTAAACCAGCATGGCAACGTTTAATTATTATGTTAGGAGGGGTAACAGTAAACTTTGTGTTAGCTTTAATTATTTATATTTTTTCATCATTTTTTTACGGTGATACCGATATTTCTGCGGCAAGTTTTCAAGATGGATATCACATAAATAACCCATTGTTAAAAGATTTAGGTTTTAAAACAGGTGATAATGTTGTTGCTATAGGAGATGTTAAAGTTGAAAACTATTTTGATATAAAAGGGAACATTATTGGTGCAAAATCTGTGACAATTAAAAGAGATGGCGTTGAAAAAACAATTCAGTTTCCTGAAGACTTTTTAGGACAATTGTCAACAAGTAAAGACAGAAGTCTTTTTGAAATAAGAAGACCTTTTATTTTTGGCAAAGTAAGAGATTCTTCATTAAACAAAAATACAGATTTAAAAAAAGGTGATGTTATTACGGGTGTTAATGGAGAAAAGATTAAATATTTTGATCAGTTTAAACCTATTTTAGATTCATTAAAGGGTCAAGTTGTTACTGTTGATGTTTTAAGAGGAAAAGAAGAATTTAAAACTGAATTAAAAATTGATGATAAAGGAGCGTTTGGTTTTATTGCTACTGGTTCGTATAACATGTATGAAGAGCTAGGGTATTTATCTATTACAAGAAAGAAGTATTCTTTTGGAGAGAGCTTTGGTGTTGGTTATAACAAGTTTATAAACCAAATCACATCTTATTGGGATCAATTAGGGGTTATTTTTAGCCCAAGTACAGGAGCTTATAAAGGTGTAGGAGGTTTTAAAGCTATTTTCGATATTTTTCCAGATACTTGGAGTTGGGAAGCTTTTTGGGGTATTACAGCTTTTTTATCAATTATGTTAGCTGTTTTAAACCTATTGCCAATACCAGCTTTAGATGGTGGCCATGTTATGTTTTTATTGTATGAAATGATTTCTGGAAGAAAGCCTGGAGATAAGTTTATGGAGTATGCTCAAATGGTTGGTTTCTTTATATTAATTGCATTAGTTTTATTTGCAAATGGAAATGATATTTATAAAGCTATTTTTAATTAATTTTTTTAATTATTAACTCAAGTTTCTTAAAAAAGGAACATAATTAAGTTTTAATATTTTAGAGCTGCTAAACAAACACCAACTCAAAATGCTCCAAAAAAAAGTTATAGTAGTTAAAAAAGCAAAGGTACTTGCTTTGTCTTTAACTTTTATAAGTGCTAGATATTTAACCTTTTTTTAGTTCGTTTATATATTTATACCCAGCTGTTCAACAGCCACTTTTAGGTAGGTTAGAGTTTTTTAATTTCCTTTTTAAAGGTTTAATACGAGTTATTTAGTCTTTAGTTTCCACTTTTATTCTAGTGTTTATTATATTTTTACAGTTATACTTCCTAATCCATTTATTAATGGTTATAGGAGTAATACCATCTTATTACTTTATCATTTATATACATAATATTTAAATTTATGTAGCCTTTATTAAGAACGGGCTAGTATTATAAACAATGTGTATTAGTATATTCATTACTTGTTAATAACTGTTCATTAGTTTTTAAAAGAAAAATATTGATTATTCATTTATTTTTCCAATCAAAAATCCATATCAATTAACCAAAATTTTAATTCACTTTTTTTAGCAATGTTATTAGATTAAAAATTAATAGATGTAAACACAATAATTAAATTACTTATTAGTAATTAATATCTTTTTTAGTTGTTAACAACTGTTTATATAACATATAAAATAGTTAAGAATGAACCTATTAAAATAATATAACTTGTTAATTAACTATTAATAGAATGTAAAATAATTGTAATCAAAATAAATATTAAAAAAGTTATACCACATATTAACACACTATAATAACCATCATTTATTTTTTTAAATTTTAAAAAGAAAATAATTATATAATATATAATGTGAATAACTTCAGTTTACTCAAGCTTAACATAAAAAAAATACCGTTTAATATAAAAACCGTAGCTTTGTAAAAAATAAATAGCAATCTTCTCCAGTAAATAATAAGGCTATTTAATAACAAAATTTCCATTATCTTAGGAAATGAAAATGATTACAAAAATTTAAATGAGTAAAAAAAGAAAAGGAAAATCCAGAAGAAAAGGGATTTCCAACCTAACAAATACAATCTTAAGTATTTTAAAAAAAGAAAGAAACCAAGCCTTAAATTATAAACAAATAGCTGCTAAACTTGGAGTAAATGATGCAAGTAGTAGAAATCAAATTATAAAAAAATTAAGCGATTTACAAGGAAAACAAGAGATTGAAGAAGTAGAACGTGGTAAATATAAAGCGATTATAAATACAGAGTATCATACTGGTATTTTAGATTTAGCAGCTAAAGGAAATGGTTATATTATTAGTGATGAATTTGAAGATGATGTATTTATAGCATCAAACAATATAAATAAAGCATTAAACGGTGATGAGGTAGAATTTTATGTTTATAAACGACGTAAACGAGGAAAATTAGAAGGTGAAATAACAAACATAATTAAGCGTGAAAAAAGCGAATATGTTGGTGTAATTCAAATACACGAAAAAAAGAATTTTGCATTTGTAATAGCAGATAGTAATAAAATGTACAAAGATATTTTTGTACCTATAAATAAAATTAATAAAGCAGAAGACGGTGATAAAGTTTTAGTAAAACTAGAAGATTGGCCAGAAAAAGCTGATTCTCCTTATGGAAAAGTGATTAAAGTTTTAGGTAAACCAGGAGAGCACGATACTGAAATTCATGCGATACTCGCTGAATATGGTTTACCAAACGAATTTCCACACGAAGTAGAAGAATTTGCAAATAAATTAGATACTTCAATAACCCAAGAAGAGATTAAAAAACGTCGTGATATGCGACAAGATTTAACTTTTACCATCGATCCAAAAGATGCAAAAGATTTTGATGATGCATTATCTTTTACGGTATTAGAAAATGGATTATATGAAATAGGCATTCATATCGCAGATGTATCACATTATTTACAAGAAGGAACTGTTTTAGATGATGAAGCTTACGAGCGTGCCACATCTGTATATTTGGTAGATAGAGTTGTTCCTATGTTACCAGAAGTATTATCAAATAATGCCTGTTCATTACGACCGCATGAAGAAAAATACACTTTTTCAGCAGTGTTTCAAATGAATGATAAATGCGAAATAAAAAACGAGTGGTTTGGAAGAACAGTTACTTATTCTGATGCACGATTTGCTTACGAAGAAGCGCAGGCTGTTATAGAATCTAAAACTAATGATATTCCTGCAGAAGTTTCTTTAACAGGAAAAGCTTATAAAACAGAACAAGCTATAACAGATGCTATCTTAAAAATGGATGAATTAGCAAAAAAAATGCGTAATAAACGTATGAGTTCTGGAGCTATTTCGTTTGATAAAGTAGAAGTAAAATTCAATCTTGATGAAGAAGCAAATCCAATAGGTGTATTCTTTAAAACTAGTAAAGATGCTAATAAATTAATTGAAGAGTTTATGTTATTAGCAAACAGAAAAGTATCAGAATTTGTTGGTAAACAATCGCCTAAAAAAACATTTGTATATCGTGTACATGATGAGCCAGATGATAGTAAACTTGCTAGTTTACAAAATGTGGTTAGTAGATTTGGGTATAAATTAAATTTTAAAGACCGTAAAAGTGTTTCAGCATCACTTAATAATTTACTTAAAGATGTAAACGGTAAAAAAGAGCAAAATTTAGTTGATACATTAACTATTAGAACTATGAGTAAAGCTGAATATACCACAAAAAATATTGGGCATTACGGTTTAGCATTCGATTATTATAGTCATTTTACATCGCCAATTCGTAGGTACCCAGATGTAATGGCACACCGTTTATTACAACATTATTTAGAAGGTGGCAAATCGGCTAACGAAGCTATTTACGAAGATAAATGTAATCATTCCAGTAACATGGAAAATTTAGCTACAAAAGCAGAACGTGACTCAATAAAATACATGCAAATTAAATTTATGGAAGACCATAAAGACGAAGAATTTGTTGGTGTTATATCTGGAGTAACCGATTGGGGTATTTATGTAGAAATTATATCAAATAAATGCGAAGGTATGGTAAGTGTACGCGATATGAAAGACGATCATTATGCTTTTGATGAAGATCAATACGCTATGGTTGGCAGAAATACTAAAACCATGTATCAACTTGGAGATGAGGTTGTTGTAAAAGTTAAAAATACCGATTTAGTTAAAAAACACCTCGATTTTAATCTTATAGGAAAACCAAACTATTAACGTTATTAATACCTGTTTTCTTTTTTTAATTTAAAAATATTACTATGGTATTATCTTAATAATAGATTTTAAAAAGGTATCTTTACCATAGTATTATTTATCTGTTGAAATTAATTATTACTTCGCACAACTTCAGCAAATCTACTAAGGCTTTCTTCTTTAAGCTTTCTTTTGATTAATAAAACTCTAGTAGTCACTTAATGGCTGATTATTAGTAAGTAACTATCTAATAGTGATTTTAATCTTACGCTTTGCTCATGTCATTACTCTGCAATACGTTTTAATTTAGTAAATATGTCTTTGTTAAAAATGGGTGTTATTGGCACCTCAAAAAAAGAAGATGAAAGACGTGTACCTATTCATCCAGAACATTTAAAACGGCTTCCAGAATATATTAGAAGACAACTTATTTTTGAAAAAGGTTATGGTGCACCATTCAATATAAAAGACGAAGAAATTAGTAATTTAACTGGAGGGCTAGCTAAACGAAGCGAAATACTGTCTGATATTGGCTCCGTTATTATTGCCAAACCTATTTTATCTGATTTAAAAGCCCTTAAAGATGGTGGAACTATTTGGGGTTATCCACATTGTGCACAACAAATGCAAATAACGCAAACGGCTATAGATAAAAAATTAACCTTAATTGCTTTTGAAGATATGTATGTGTGGCATCCTAATGGACAAATGGGAAGACACACGTTTTATAAAAATAATGAAATGGCTGGATATAGTGCAGTTATACACGCACTCCAATTAAAAGGAATAGATGGTCATTATGGTAACCAACGAAAAGTAATCATTTTTAGCTTTGGAGCTGTAAGCAGAGGTGCTATTTATGCTTTAAAAGCACATGGTTTTAGAGATATTACTATATGTATTCAAAGACCAGACCACGAAGTAAGAGAAGAGGTTTTAAATGTACACTATGTTCGAATTAAAAAAGGAAATAAAAATGAGTCACGACTTATTGTTGTAGAACATGATGGATCAGAACGACCATTATTGGATTTAATATATGAATCTGAAATTATTATTAATGGCACCTATCAAGATACAGATAATCCTATTGATTATGTAAAAGAAGATGAAAAAACGATGCTTAAACCTGGTACGCTAATTATAGATGTAAGTTGCGATGAAGGTATGGGTTTTTATTTTGCAAAACCTACCACGTTTAAAAAACCAATTATAGCAATTGATAATATTGATTACTATGCAGTGGACCATACACCAAGTTATTTTTGGGAAAGTGCTTCTAGATCTATTTCTGCGGCATTACTTACACATTTACCTTCTGTGATATCGGGTCGTGAAAATTGGAACGAAAATGCAACCATTAGGAATGCTATTAATATAGACAAAGGTGTAATTGTAAAGGATACTATTCTTAGATTTCAGAATCGTGACGCTAATTATCCGCATAAAGCAAATGAACTAATAAACTAAATAGGTTTATTTTTTATCAACCTATTAGAGTTGAAGCAATCTAATTATAAAATTTCGCTTTTTAAAAAACATGATGATTACAGATATACCTATAAATAAACCTGAGCCTTTTTTACATAAACAGCCATTAGTTCAATTTAATCAATCTACAAATATTAATCGTACAATTAAAGCTTTAGAAGCTGGTAAACCTTTAATAATAACAGAATTATATAATAACGGTTTACTGTTACTTAATGAATTACATAAACATCTTAAAAGAAAGTTACCAAATACATCTTTTCAAGAACAACGTGAGTATAGGTCGGTATATAGAAATCTATCTAATCTTATTTATATTGAGATAATAGACCATAAATTAACGGTAAAGAAATCACCGTGTATTGGTTGGTTGAATAAGTTTTATCCAGAAACCAGTAATTTCTTATTGTCTTTTCCTCAAGTTCAAGGACTAAACAGCTCTTGGCAATGGTATAAAAACGGAATTTCCATTCCTGTTTTGCGAAATAAAATACACCCTTATTACGGCACTTATTTCCCTACACGTTTTGATCATTTGATACTTTTCGATAACTGGTTGAAGCGTTACGAGGGCCTTAAAAAATCTGCTATAGATGTAGGTATTGGTAGTGGAGTACTTTCTTTTCAAATGGTAAAATATGGTTTTCAGAAGGTTTTTGGAACAGACACAAACCCTAATGCCATTGTTGGACTAACAGCATTTATGGAAGACACAAAGTTATCTAGAAAAATAGAATTAGATTTTGGAAACCTTTTTTGTAAATGGGAAAAGCAGACTGAATTGATTGTTTTTAACCCGCCATGGTTACCAATATCTAGAAATTTAGATAGAAATGACGAAGCTTTTTATTACAATGAAAACCTATTCCCTGAGTTTTTTGAAGAAGCTAAAAAACGGCTATTACCCCAAGGAAAACTAGTAATTTTATTCTCAAACTTAGCTCAAATAACAAAAGAAACAGAAAATCATCCGATTGAGAAGGAACTCTTGGAAGGCGGGAGGTTTCAGTTAGAAAAATGTTTTAAAAAAACAGTGAAAATTGCTTCAAAAAAAACAAAACGAGATCAAAATTGGCGATCTTTTGAAGAAGTAGAGCTCTGGGTTTTGATTAATAAATAAATCTAAAAATTTCAACAGTTTCAAAAAAAATGTAACATTTATAAGTGTTTTATCTACTTATCTAAAAAATAAAAGCATGATACTAACTACAACAAACACAATCGAAGGGTATAAAATTCAAGATTATTTAGGTATTGTTACTGGAATAAGTGTAAATATGCCAAAAGCAACCTTTTCTTTTAAGATGGAAAAATATTATGAATCTTACGAGGTTAAAATTAACGAAGTAAAAGAAGAAGCTTTTCAAAAACTTAGAGATAATGCTATAAAATTAAAAGCAAATGCGGTTGTAGGGATTTGTGTAGATGTTGAAACTTCGCCAACTTCAGGTTTAATTTTTGTTTCAATTACAGGAACGGCGGTACAGGTTTTATAGTAAAAAGAAAATTTATAATTATAAATTTTTCATAATTAAAATAACTACGGAATAATTATTGGTAGTTTTACGTTAGGTTAAAAACAATAAATTAAAACAAATGAAACGCTTAGTAACAATCCTCTCTATTTTTATTTCAACATTAGCAATAGCCCAAAACCCAATAGAAAAATCAATTGGTGAATTCTCAGAACTTAAAGTTTTCGATTTAATAGAAGTAGAATTAATTAAATCTAAAGAAAACAAAGTGGTTATTTCAGGAAATAATGCCAATGATGTTATTGTGAATAACAAAAACGGAAAACTAAAAATTAAAATGAATTTAGAAGAAATTTTTGATGGTAATAATACCAAAGTAAAATTATACTACACAGATGTTGAAGTTATTGATGTTAACGAAGGCGCGCACGTACACTCAAAAGATAAAATAAAACAGTTTGAAATAGATTTAAAAGCCCAAGAAGGTGCAAAAATTGATGTAAAATTAAACGTTAGTTATGCTAATATAAAATCAGTTACAGGAGGTGTAATAACAACTTCGGGGAAATCAAAAAACCAAAAAATATCATTATTAACAGGAGGTGTTTATAAAGGAGAAGAATTAAAAACCGATACAACAGAAGTTACTATTAAAGCAGCAGGTGATGCTTATGTATATGCGTCTAAATTAGTCGATATTAAAATAAGAGCCGGAGGGGATGTCTTTATTTACGGCAATCCAGAAAATGTAAATGAAAGTAGAGTTTTTGGTGGTCGTGTAAAACGTATGAATTAGAAAATTTCAAAATATAAATTTAAAACCCACTGTTTACGGTGGGTTTTCTTTTTAATTAGTGTATAAAGCTATTAAATAATCATAAAATATTTCTTTACTTTGTGTAAAGCTTCTCACAATTATGTTTGATGATATTTTAGCAGCAATACCTTTTGGTTTTATATTAGCCTTTACAATAGGCCCAGTATTTTTTGTGCTTTTAGAAACCAGTGCAACCAAAGGATTTAAAAGTGCCTTAATTTTCGATTGTGGTGTTATGCTTGCCGATATTCTATTTATTGTCATTGCCTTTTATAGTACGAATAGATTATTAGAAAAAGTAAAAGACGACCCTAGTTTTTTAATTTTTGGAGGCGTTTTACTAGTTACCTACGGCATCATTTCGTTTGTTAAAACCTCAAAATCATTTCGCGAAATTGTTAGAGAATATCACAAAATTGAAATAAAAAAGGGCTACGGTAAGCTCTTTTTAAAAGGATTTTTGCTCAACTTTATAAATATTGGTGTATTGTTGGGTTGGGTTGCTTTTATAGTATTAGCAAACTCTTTAACCGAATCTAAAGATGGTGTAGTGGTTTTTTTATCAACTATATTAATTGTTTATTTTTTAGTGGATTTAGTTAAAATTGTAATTGCAAAAAAATTGAAAAATAAATTAACGCCTAGGCTTATTTTTAAGACTAAAAAAATTATAGCTCTAGTAATTTTAGGATTTGGAATTTTGCTACTTGTTCAAGGGTTTTTTCCTAATGAAAAGAAATTAATAGAGGAAAAATTAGAACAAATCAATCCTATAAATTAAAATTTTTTTTAAATCATCGAGCGAATTCTATATTATTCATTAGAATGCTTTCCAACTTTAATATAATTTCTTGTAAATATTTAACAGAAAAAACCCTCAAGAGTAACTTGAAGGTTTTTAAGAGGCGTCGAGCGGATTCGAACCGCTGTAGAAGGTTTTGCAGACCTCTGCCTAGCCACTCGGCCACGACGCCATAATTATTGTTATTAAATGTGTCTATAAATATTCTTGAAGAGGGAATCAAAAACTTGCTGCAAATGTAAAAAAAAATATCACTTTTCCTTACAAAATATCACTTTTTACGCTTATCAGTCATTTTTATCGTTACGCATGCAACATCGCCACCAATTGGTGGGTTTAATTTGCTAACCCAAACGGTTGCTTTTTCAACTAATTTATCTGTTGCAAAAATTCTATTTAAAATACGCTTTGCAACAGTTTCGAGTAAATGAGAAGGCTTCTCCATTTCTTCTTTAATAATTCGGTTTAAAAACACATAATCTACAGTATCTGTTAATTTATCAGTTTTTGCAGATTCTTGTAAATTAGCTTTAACCTGTAAATCTACACGATAATCGCTTCCTATTTTTGTTTCTTCTTTTAAACAACCATGGTAGGCAAATACACGAATATTTTCAACTTTTATAATTCCCATTATACGTCATTTTAAGTCATCAAAATTACCTAATTTTGCACAATATTTTGTTTAATGTTATTAGTTTTTATAAGCTAGTAAATAGAGTTGCTAATTTTATGTCCGAAGAAAAAAAATCACTTAACTTTTTAGAGCAAATCATAGAAGAAGATTTAGCTAACGGCATGCCTAAAAATCATTTACGTTTTCGTTTTCCGCCAGAGCCAAATGGCTATCTACATATTGGTCACACTAAAGCTATAGGTATTAGTTTTGGTTTAGGTGAGAAATATAATGCACCAGTAAATCTTAGGTTTGATGATACTAATCCTACCAAAGAAGAACAAGAATATGTTGATGCCATTAAGCGTGATATTGAATGGTTAGGATATAAATGGGAGAATGAACTTTACTCTTCAGACTATTTTCAGCAGCTATACGATTGGGCTGTACAAATGATAAAAGACGGAAAAGCGTATGTCGATTCTCAGTCAAGTGAAGTTATAGCAGAACAAAAAGGAACACCAACACAAGTTGGAACCAATAGTCCATACAGAAATAGAAGCGTAGAAGATAATTTAGATTTATTTGAGTGCATGAAAAATGGAGAGTTTCAATCGGGAACCCACGTACTTCGTGCTAAAATAGATATGGAAGATCCAAATATGTTAATGCGAGACCCAATAATGTATCGTATTATGCATGCACATCATCATAGAACAGGAAACGATTGGTGTATTTACCCAATGTACGACTGGACACACGGTGAGAGCGATTACATTGAGCAGATTTCACACTCACTCTGTTCTTTAGAGTTTAAACCACATAGAAAGCTTTATGACTGGTTTAAAGAGCAGGTATATCCTTATAGTTCAGAAAAATATCCACTGCTTCCAAAACAACGTGAATTTGCGAGATTAAATCTTAGCTATACAATTATGAGTAAGCGAAAGCTGCTTACATTGGTTGAAGACGGAGTAGTTTCCGGTTGGGACGATCCGCGTATGCCAACTATTTCTGGGCTTAGACGAAGAGGCTATACACCAGGTTCTATTAGAAATTTTATAGAAAAAGTAGGTGTTGCTAAACGAGAAAATGTCATAGATGTATCGTTGTTGGAGTTTTGTATTAGAGAAGATTTAAATAAAACAGCAGCTCGTGTTATGGCTGTTTTAGATCCTGTTAAAGTTGTTATTACTAATTACCCAGAAGGAAAGGAAGAGTGGTTGGAAGCAGAAAATAATCCAGAAGATGATAATGCTGGAAACAGAAAAGTGCCTTTTTCTAGAGACATTTATATTGAAAAAGAAGATTTTAAAGAGGAGGCTGGAGATAAGTTTTTTAGATTAAAACTAGGAGGTGAAGTACGTTTAAAAAACGCTTATATTATCAAGGCTGAAAATGTTGTTAAAGACGCTAGCGGAAATATAACCGAAATTCACTGTACATATTCTGAGGACACAACAAAAAAAGTAAAAGGAACACTGCATTGGGTGTCTATTAAACATGCTGTTAAAGCTGAAGTAAGAGAATATGATAGACTATTTATGGATGCAGCACCAGATAGTCATCCAGACAAAGATTTCATGGAGTTTATCAATCCAAACTCTTTAAAAATTATCAATGCTTTTGTAGAGCCTAGTTTAAAAGAAGCAAAAGCAGAAGAGAGGTTTCAGTTTCAACGTTTAGGCTATTTCAATGTTGATAATGATTCTACTTCAAATCACTTAATATTTAATAAAACAGTTGGCTTAAGAGATTCTTGGGCAAAAGTTAAGCCTAAAGAAAATACAAATCAAAATCAACAAAAACCACAACAACAAGGTCAACGTAAAGCAATTAGTGTTATCCAGCAACTTGGAAAGAAATATACTAATCTTCCAGAAGAAAAACAATTAAAAGCTAAAGCCGAAATTCAAGACTTAGCAAAAAATGTACCTTACGAAGATTTAGAACCCTTATTTGGAACTGCTGTTAAAAAAGCAGGAACCCGCATTGCTGTGATGTTAGCTTTAGGTGTTTTACTTAAAAATGGATTAGAACGAAACGAGGTTATAAATGCCTTTATCGCTAAAGCCTTAGAAGATAAAAATGAATTGTTAGTAGCTGAAGCTCAGTCAATTTAATAGACCTAAAGTGTTAAAAGTAAGAGTGGTATAATAATTTTAGTTATATTTAACTTCTAACTAAAACTAAAATTATTTATGGATTTTTTAAATTTTCCTGCAATTCTTGTTGCAGCTGTTTCGGCAT
Organism: uncultured Wocania sp.; assembly: GCF_964021735.1. NCBI lineage: Bacteria > Pseudomonadati > Bacteroidota > Flavobacteriia > Flavobacteriales > Flavobacteriaceae > Wocania > uncultured Wocania sp. Next base: position 15,259 of record NZ_CAXIBN010000049.1, read on the forward strand.
TAGTTGTCGGATTTATTTGGTACAACCCAAAAGTTTTTGGAAATGCATGGATGCAAGCAGCGGGTATGACCGACGAACAAGTTAAAGGCGGTAATATGGCAAAGATTTTTATTCTAGCCTTTATTTTTGCTTTTCTGCTAGCAATGACTATGATGCAAATGAGTATTCATCAAACCGGAGCGTTAAGCTTAGTTGGAGGAGACGCTAGTGCTGCTTTACCATCTTATGCTGCATTTATGGCAGATTACGGCGATGCTTTTAGAACCTACAAACATGGCGCATTACACGGTGTTTTAGCTGGTGTATTTGTTGCGTTGCCAATAATTGGTACTAACGCTTTATTTGAGCGTAAAAATGCTAAATATATATTTATAAACAGTGGTTATTGGATTGTAACACTTGGCGTGATGGGAGCTATTGTTTGCGGCTGGAAATAATAAATTTGTAATTTTTTAACATAAATGAAGACTGAGGTGTTTAACTTCGGTCTTTTTTCTTTTGTATTGATACACTATAAAATATATAATTCGGTTAATCAGCTTCCAAATTCTTGGGATGCACTTTCAAACAACGATATTTTTTTAAAAACTGATTTTTTAAAAGGGCTCGAATTATCTTCTCCCAAAAATATTACATCGTATTATTTAGGCGTTTTTAAGGCAGAAAAATTAGTTGGCATTGCCATTATACAACGTGTAGAAATGTATGCCGATGATATTTTTAGAAACAATAGAAGCCCAACAATAAAGCAATTAGCAAAACAATTGGTTTCCAAAATTATTAAGGGAAACGCACTAATTGTTGGTAGTTTAATGCATACGGGGCAACACGGAATTTATTTTGATACCCAACACATATCGCCAAAAGAGTATTTGAATCAACTTGAAAAAGCACTACACGATTTAATAGCTAAAATTAAATCTGAGTATAATAAAAAGATACGCATTATTGCCTTTAAAGATTATTTTGAAAATGATGCCATTCATAATAGCTCAGAATTTTTCAAAACCAATAATTTATATAAAGTACAAGTGCAACCCAACATGGTGCTACCTATTTTAGATGCGTGGAAAATGCCAGAAGATTATGTTTCTTCATTCAATAAAAAGTACAAAAGACGTTATAAAACAGCTCGAAAAAAGGCATCAAGCATAGCGTGTAAAGAGTTAAACAAAGAGTTTATTAAAAATAATTCTGAAACTCTTTTTGATTTATATGAAACGGTTTCAGACAACGCGGGTGTTAATTCATTTAAACTACATAAATTACATTTTTATAATTTAAAAGTTAGTTTAGGCGAAAAGTTTAAAGTTTTTGGTTTCTTTTTAAATGAAGAATTAGTTGGTTTTTATACACTAATTTTAAATAATGATGTTTTAGAAACCTATTTTTTAGGTTATAATAAAGATTTACAACAAAAGTATCAAATGTATTTAAACATGTTATTTAATATGGCTTTTTTTGGCATTGAAAACAACTTTAAAACCATTGTTTATGCCAGAACCGCTATGGAAATTAAAAGTTCTATTGGAGCAAAACCCAACATCATGCATGTGTATTTAAAGCACACCAATAATTTTATAGCTAATACGGTTTTAAAGTGTATTGTAAAATATATGAATCCTATTAGAAAATGGGAGGAACGCCATCCGTTTAAAGGTTAGCTTTAAAGAATATTATTTAATAATAAAGACCGTTATCTAAAATTGATTTTATGGCCTTTTTTTCATGATTTACTAAAGAATCATAGTGCACTTTATCTAGGTTAGACTTAGCTCCAACAAAGTCTAATTCAAACGGTTTTAAAATTTCATTAAAAATGAGTTTAACTCTGTTTAAGTGATAATCTGAAGTAATAATTGTTAAACGAATACCATTTAAATTTTCTATAATTTGCTTTATTTTTACCGCATCTTCAACCGTGTTTGATGATATAGCGTGATCTAAAAAATCTTTTTCTACAACACCTTTTTTTATTAGATACGCTTTGGCATAATAAGCGTGAGGTTTATTGGCGGTATTAAAGTGATTACCCCAACCTCCGGTACAAATCACAAGATTGTTTTTTGAATACATACTCGCACAAAGATTCAATCTACTTTTAGAGATATCACTTAATATTCCTTCGGGTGAATTTGGAGATCCTAAAACAATTAAAATGTGTTTTTTCATTAGTTAAATAAACAAATAAACCCTCTAAATTCATGAATTTAGAGGGTTGTTTTTTATAAAAAGAAACTCTATTCGTTCTTCTTTTTAGCATTTTTCATAGCCTCACCAATTTGGTTACTCGCTGCAAAACTAGCCACCATATCATTCAGCATATTACTTCCAGCCTGTGGTGCATTTGGTAAAAGAATTAAATTACTATTAGTTTCTTCACCTAAAGATTGAAGCGTATCATAATGTTGTGTTACAACAATTAAAGCTGAAGCTTCTTGACTGTTTATACCAACACGATTTAAAACTTCAACAGATTCTTCTAAACCACGAGCAATTTCTCTTCGTTGATCTGCAATACCTTGTCCTTGTAAACGCTTACTTTCAGCTTCAGCTTTTGCTTTTTCAACAATTAAAATACGTTGTGCATCACCTTCAAACTGAGCTGCAATTTTTTCGCGTTCGGAAGCATTAATTCTATTCATGGCTTGTTTTACCTGCGCATCCGGATCAATATCGGTAACTAAGGTTTTTATAATGTCAAAACCGTAATCAGACATAGCATCATTCAATTCTGCTTTTACAGCTAATGCAATGTCATCTTTTTTCACAAAAACATCATCCAATTTCATTTTAGGAACTTCGGCACGCACCACATCAAATACGTAAGAGGTAATTTGATCGTGCGGATAATCTAACTTATAAAACGCATCGTACACTTTATCACGAATAACTTTGTATTGTACCGACACTTTTAAGCGCACAAAAACATCATCCAATGTTTTGGTTTCGATAATAACATCTAATTGTTGGATTTTTAAGCTTAAACGACCAGCGATTCTATCTACTAACGGGATTTTTAGTTGTAAACCAGATTGACGAATGCTATGGAATTTACCAAAGCGTTCTATAATAGCAGCTGTTTGCTGTTTAACAACAAAAAAGGCGGAGATTAATATGATTAATCCGATAAAAATAAAAGGGACGAGATAGTAATTCATAATAAATTTATTAAAAATGATTAGAAAAATTAAGATACAAAAATTATACTATATTTGGGCTGTTTATAACCCAAACTATGAAATATAATCGACTTTTCTTATTAGTAGCAATAACGCTATGTTTTGTTACAAAAAGTTTTTCGCAAAAAGGAAATTACAGAATTAGTAACGGCATTGGTATAACAGGAGGCATTACTCAATTTGATATTATTACAGATAATTTTATAACCAAATCGTCAAACGGGTTTGTTGGCGGACTGTCTTCAACTGTAGATATTCCTAACAGATGGTATAATATAAGTTTTGGCATGCAGCTTTCTGAAAGCTCTATTGATATTTCTGCAAGACCAACGCAGTTAAGTAATAGCAATTCTAACGAGTTTATCGATTACAAAATGTTTGCAGCCCAAGTGGCAATGCTTATGCATATAAAAGTAGTGCCAGAGTATTTTACTATTGGCATAGGGCCAATGCTACAATACAATGGAAAACTAGAGCTTAAAGACGAGGCTAATAAAGGCTACTATATTAATAATTACAGCAATTTAACTGCTGAAGACATTACAAATATTTCTCAGTTTAATATTAATGGTGCCATTGGTGCATCGGTTGGAGTTAAAAACTTTAAGCTTAAAGCTCAATACATTTATGGGTTTACCAATATTTTAAAGAGATTAAATTCTGAAACTATTGATGCTTCTGGTGGTGTTAATAGTTTTAAAGGGAATCAGTCTATGTTGGTTTTGGGTGGAATAATCTCGTTTTAGTTGTTGTTTTTTGAAAGTTCGTTTAA
>NZ_CAXIBN010000050.1:0-19164 GCF_964021735.1 uncultured Wocania sp.
CATAACGTAGCGGTTTAAAAATTTATAATATATTAAGACTGTTTGAAAAGTAAAATATATAAACTAAAATGACCTTTCAGACAGTCTTATTTTTTCAAGCCTTTGAAGTTTGAGTAGTTTACTATATTTCATATAAGAAAAAAATGCTTGAATTAATGCTATAGTTATACCATCTAGACCATTAAAAACCCCTCTTTTAAAAAAATAACATCTTAAAAATGCCACGGTTCCATTTAAAACAGGCTTGAAACTATGAATACGTTTTCCCTGATTAAAAAGTTGGTTAGCATGCCACGTAGAATATTGGTTTTTCTTTGCTACAATCTGTTCAAATGAATCCCAACCATAATGTAATATATGAACCGCTACTTTTTTTTCATTTGTAGCTATTATTTTTTGATGTACCATAGACTCGGAAGGCGATGCTGTTTGTTTATTAAAAAAGCGTACTTTATGGTCTGGATACCATCCTGAAAAATCGATTAATTCGTCAGCCAAAAAATTTTTTACCCTAAAAGAAAACGCATCAAAATCATTCTGCAAATATTTATTTTCTTTTATAAATTCTACTGCATCAACATCTAAAAACTCATCTGCATCTAAATTTAAAATCCAATTGTTTTTACAAAATTGCAAGCCGTGTTTCCGCTGTGGACCGTCACCTAAAAAAGCCTGAGAAATTACCTTAGCTCCATTTGCTTGAGCAAGAGCAACCGTGTTATCTTTACTTAAGGAATCTATAATAATTACTTCATCACATACTTTAAATAAAGCATTGATACACTTCTCTATATTTTTCTCTTCATTATAAGTAATTACCAGTCCACTAATTGCCATGAATAATCATTTTATAAGGTAAAAATACAGTTTTATTTAATACTTTTACTCAAAAAAAAGACATTGATCTTACTTTATAGAAATGAAGATTTTAATTATTCAACAAAAGCGAATTGGAGATGTTTTAACTAGCTCGATTCTAGCTAATATTTTGAAAAAAGCATATCCAAATGCTTCTATCGATTACATGTGCTACGCATACTGTGTTGATGTATTAAAAAGAAATCCATCAATTAACAATATTATAGTTTTAGAAGAAACTACTAGAAAAAACTACTTATCGTTTTTTAAGTTTATTAGTAAAATTCGTAAACAAAAGTATACTACAATAATAGATGCATATAGCAAACTAGAAACTAACTTAATTACTGCTTTTTCTGGAGCTAAATATAAAATCTCTTACTATAAATCCTATTCTAGTATCTTTTACAATTACAACATTAAAAGGCTAGAAAATGGTACGAAAAGTAATTATGGTTTAGCTATTGAAAACAGACTACTCCTTTTAAAACCTATTTTAGATCAAGAAGTCAAAGATTTTAAACCAAAAATATTTTTATCTGAAATTGAGATTAATGCTGCTAAAGACCTTTTATTCAATGGCGGCATTGATAATAAAAAACCACTATTCATGATTGGAACTATGGGAAGCGAATGGTACAAAACGTACCCATTAGAAAACATGTCCAAACTTTTAGATTATGTAGTAAAACAAACAAATGCTTCTTTATTGTTTAATTATACTCCTGATCAAAAAGAAGATGCTTTGACTCTTTTTAATTTATGTGATAAGTCTACGAAAGCAAATATTTATTTGGATATTTATGCTCACTCACTTAGAGCATTTTTAGGACTACTATCTCAATGTGATGGGCTTATTGGCAACGAAGGAGGCTCTATAAACATGGCTAAAGCACTAAGCATTCCTACCTTTTCATTGTTTTCGCCAAGTGTAGATAAAGAAACTTGGCAAATTTTTGAGAATGAAAAAAATGTTTCTATACATTTAAAGGATTTAAAACCAGAAATATACTCAGAATTTGATGAGAAGTATATTAAAGAACATACTTTTAAATACTTTGAATTATACCCTATTAATACAATTAAAAATAAATTAAAAATATTTTTAAATACTATTTTAAAGATAGAATAACATCTTAAAAACATTAAAAACTAAGTTAAACTAATAGTTTTAAATTGATAAAATCTAATAAAATATCAGCTTTAATAATTACTTATAACGAAGCCAATCATATTGAAGCCGTTATTAACAACATTAGTTTTACTGATGAAATTATTGTTATAGATTCTTTTAGTACTGATGGTACTTTTGAAAAATTATTAGAATTTAAAAATGTCACTACAATACAACGTGAGTTTAAAAATTTTGCTGATCAAAGAAATTTTGCACTGAAACAAGCTACTCATGATTGGGTTTTATTTATTGATGCTGATGAGCGCATAACAGATAAATTAAAAACCGAAATTATTTCAACGATAAAAAATCATAATAATACTGTAGCGTTTATGGTTAAACGTTTATACTTCTTTAAGAAAAAAAGAATCCGTTTTAGTGGTTTTCAAACCGATACTACCTACCGTTTATTTAAAAATGACAATGTAAAATACATTAAAGATAAAATAGTGCATGAAATGCCAGAAATAAATGGCAAAAGCTCAATGTTAAAAAACCCTATGTTACATTTTTGCTTTGATAGTGCGCCACATTATAAAGAAAAAATGGAGCATTATGCTAGCCTTAAAGCTTTAGAGCTACATAAAAAAAACAAAAACGCAAATATGATGCACTTTGTTATAAGACCAATTTACAAGTTTATTACAAATTATATTTTTAGATTAGGTTTTTTAGACGGAAAAGAAGGTTTTCAAATATGCTATTTAAGTGCATATGGCGTTTATTATCGCTACAAAGAACTCAAGAGACTCAATATGTCTTCCAAAATTTAAGCTTCTTTTTCAAACGTCTTTTTCGATGGTATTTTTCTTGAAAAGCTTCAGTTTCGTGCCACATTAAATTTAATATTTTATTGTAATCTTCTCCCGAGCATTTAGCATATTCATCACTCATAACATCAACCATAGATTTATGAATGGTTAATTTTGAAAAGTTTTTAATGCGTGTTTCAAAATCCAATGGCTTAAATTCCATGCGGTTTAAATCAACCAAATAAAAATCGTAACCTTTTTTAGTTTTTTTAATTAATGTGTTTCCAGGAGAATGATCTAAAAAATGAACGCTCTTTTCGTGTAAATTGAATGTAAATCGTGTAAAGGCTCTTAATATTTCATCATAATTAGGAATATTAAAATCGGTTGTGAGTTCTCTATACGTGTAATCACAATCAATTTGATCGCTTATATAATAGCTTTTTTTGAATAACAATGGGGTTTTAAATTCGTAATATGCTATGGGTTGGGGTGTGCCGATATTTAAATTTTTCAGTTTATTGGCATATTCAAACGAGCGTTGCGCTTTACTTTTTCTAAAAAAACGATACGCGATTTGATTGATTAAATGCGGTACTTTAAACGATTTAACGTTAATCGTTTTATTATCTAATTGAAATAATTTTAAAGAGTTTCTATCTTGATTCCCAAAGTCTTCACCTTTAGTATCAAAATTATTTATAATGTCATCAAAAAATGCATTATTACTTTTAAAATCTATATGTATAGTATTATTCCTTTTCACTTAAATATTTATCAACACCATTTTCACACCAAATAGACTTGTTTTTTATGGCATTTTCTTGAATGGTGTGGTTAATATTTAATTTTTCTTTTGAGCTTTCTTTATGCCAAATATGATAAACAATAGACCTAAACTTTAATCGTTTACCTTGTACGCCGTTGTTAATCATTCTAATCACTAGCTCAGAATCTTCTCTTCCCCAGCCTGTCATATCTTCATTATAGCCGTTTATATTTATAAAATCTAATTTCCAATAAGACAAGTTGCACCCTCTAAGTTTTCTAGATAGCTCATTATTTTTTTTATATAATAATGCCCCTAAAAGAGGTAAATAAATATTTCTATTACGCTTTTTTATACCTTTTGATAAATACGAAAATGTTACTACTTTATTTTTGTAAAGCGCAGCTAAAAAAGATTCTTGAATGCTAACTCTAGAACCAAATAAATAGGTACTAGTTTCAATAGCGTTTAAATGATCTCCTACAAAATTTTTATGAATGATACAATCTCCATCTAATTGAATAATGTAATCTGCGTTTGTATTAGAAATTGCTAAGTTTAATATTGCCGATTTTCTAAACCCATTATCTTCATGCCAAATATGCTTTAATGGTATTGGAAAATCTTTTTGAAATTTTTCAATTAATTTTTTGGTCTCTTTTTTTGAACCATCATCAGCAATAATAACCTCGGTTGGAAATATTTTTTGATTTTTTACACTCATCAAAACCAACTCCAAAGCTTTAGGCCAATTATATGTTGTAATTATTAACGCTGATTTAATTTTGTGATTCATTTAAATACTTTTTTGAATTTAGTTTTCAAAAATATTATAGCCTTTTAAACTAAGCTTTTCTAGAGGAATCAAGAAAACATTATCAATAGTTATACACTCATTTAAGGATTTTATTTTATTCCATTTTAAACCATTTTGCTTATAAATATTATAGTTTTCGGGTATAAGTTGTAAAAAACGCTCATCCAATTCAACTTTTCGTGCTTGGTAATAAGGCTTATTAACTTCCATTAATATAGTTGGCCTATGCTTTCTAAGCGTTTCTTTTCCTCCTTCTAAACAGAAATCTTCATGCCCTTCAATGTCAATCTTCACAACATCTATATTAGCAATTTCGCTGTATTTTTTTTCCCAAATATCATCTAATACTTCAAGCTTAATCGGTGATAGTTTAAATCCTTCATCCATAGCTTCGCTTGTTCTAATAGCTGCATTTCCTGTTTTAGAGCCATGTTTAAAATCTTCCCTTAAAGTAATTTCTGTCTCTTCAACTTTATTCGACAAACCAAATTGATTAACCTCACATATATTATTTAAATCATTAATTTTTAAATTATTAGTAAGTCTTAAATAATTCCCTTCAAAAGGTTCAAAAGCAATTACTTTTCCTGTAGCTTTTTTTAACCTAATAAAATGTCCCATCGCCACAGAATAATATCCAATATTACCTCCAATATCTAAAAAGCTAGAATTTGGATTAAAAAGAGATTGTGTAACGGCTATTAGATCTGGATCATATTTACCTGTATAAAATGAAATTCTTTCGGTTTTTGTACTTAAATCTACAAGCATTATTGTTCCATCTTCCATTGTAGCGGTAACAATAGGCTCTGCTCCTAAAGCTAATAATACTCTATTAAAGTGCTTATATAATTGATTAAGCTTTCGATGGTAAGTTAACTTTCTGGTAACTCCAGATAAACTATTTAAAATCTTATTCGCTAATTTCATGTATAAATTTTATTATGATTACAAAAATAAACAAGTTATGCTTAGTATAATTTCCAAATCATAGTTTTAATTTTACATTTAGTGAATTAAGTATAATTTATAGCTAAACAATCTATTGTTTTAACAATGAATATCGAAATTAAAAACACTCTACAAGTACTAAAAAATGGTGGACTCATACTCTACCCCACAGATACCGTTTGGGGCATTGGTTGCGATGCATCTAACCCTAAAGCTGTTGAGAAAATTTACAAACTAAAACATCGAGAAGATAGTAAAGCATTAATTTGTTTGGTTGCCGATGATAGAATGCTTAAAAAATATGTAAAAAAAATTCCTGAAGCTGCTTTTAGTATTATTGAAATTTCTGAAAAGCCAATCACTATAATTTATGATGATGCTCAAAATTTAGCTTCAAATTTAATTGCAGACGATGGCACTATCGCTATTAGGATTCCAGATGACGAATTTTGCTATCAATTATCAAGAAAACTTAATGGTGCAATCGTTTCAACTTCGGCAAATATTAGTAGTAAACCAACTCCAAAATCGTTTAAAGAAATAGCTCCAGCCATTTTAAAAGGTGTAGACTATGTTGTAAATTTGCATCACGAAAAAATCTGCGACAAGCCCTCTTCAATTATCAAATTGAGTAATAGTGGAGTTGTTAAAGTGATTCGAGAGTAAAAACAGCCACTAATACACGAATATTTATGTCTAAAATTATTTATAAAGACGAAAGCTATGCTATAGTTGGGGTTTTATTTGAAGTTTATAATAATTTGGGAAGTGGTTTTTCAGAAATTGTTTATAAAGATGCTATCGAATACGAATTTAAAAGTTTAAATATTCCATTTCAAAGAGAAAAAGAATTTAGCGTTGCGTATAAAGACACTTTACTAAAACATAAATTTTACGCAGATTTTGTAGTTTTTGATAAAATTATTTTAGAAATAAAATCGACAGAAAACCTAAACGACAAGCATACTGCTCAATGCATAAATTACTTAAAAGTATCACAATGTAAACTCACTATTTTAGCAAATTTTCACAAAGATTTATTAGACCATAAAAGAATCGTTTTATAAAAACATTCGTGAATTCGTGGCAACAAAAAAATGAATTATAAAGAAGCATTATATCATCCCATTTTTAAGATTATATCGCAATCGGCTAATGAGCTACAACTCGACAGCTATGTTATTGGTGGTTTTGTTCGCGATTTTATTTTAAACCGAGAAAATGCCAAAGACATCGACATTGTTGCTATTGGTAGCGGTATTGAACTCGCTAAGCAAGTTGCTAAAAACTTACCAAATAAGCCCAAGGTTCAAATCTTTAAAACGTACGGAACAGCAATGCTTCGGTATGATGATATTGAAATAGAGTTTGTTGGTGCAAGAAAAGAATCTTATAACGAAAATAGCAGAAATCCTATTGTGGAAAATGGCTCTTTACAAGACGACCAAAATCGGCGGGATTTTACAATTAACGCATTGGCTTTAGATTTAAGCGAAACTAAATTTGGTGATTTACTCGATCCGTTTAATGGGATAGACGATTTAAAAAATCAAATTATAAAAACACCTTTAAATCCAGATATTACTTATAGTGATGACCCCTTACGAATGATGCGCGCCATAAGATTTGCCACACAACTCAATTTTAAAATTGAGGATGAATCATTAAAATCTATTTCAAAAAACTGTCATCGTATTAAAATTATAACCAACGAACGTATTGTTGTAGAGCTTAACAAAATTATTGAAAGTAAAACACCATCTATTGGTTTTTTATTATTAGAACGAACTGGTTTACTTCATTATATTTTACCAGAACTCACCGCTTTAAAAGGTATAGACGAAGTTGAAGGACAACGTCATAAAGATAATTTTTATCACACTTTAGAAGTTGTCGATAATATTGTAAAACATACTGACAACCTTTGGTTACGTTGGGCCGCTTTACTACACGATATTGGTAAAGCACCAACAAAAAAGTTTAGCAAAAAAGTAGGATGGACATTTCATGGTCATGAATTTGAAGGTTCAAAAATGGTGTATCATTTATTTAAGCGATTAAAAATGCCATTAAATGATAAAATGAAATTTGTGCAAAAAATGGTGTTTATGAGTTCGCGACCTATCGTTCTTGCTCAAGATATGGCAACCGATTCTGCAGTGCGTCGTTTGGTTTTTGATGCTGGCAATTATGTTGAAGATTTAATGACACTTTGCGAAGCTGATATTACTACCAAAAATCCTAAAAAATTCAACAAATATCATAACAACTTTAAAATAGTACGAGATAAAATTATTGAAGTTGAAGCCCGCGATCATGTTCGCAATTTCCAACCACCAATTTCTGGTGAGGAAATTATAAAAACATTTAATTTAAAACCATCTCGCGAAATTGGTATAATTAAAGAAACCATAAAAGAAGCCATTTTAGAAGGCGTTATTCCAAATGAATATGAAGCTGCATATAAGCTCATGTTAAAAGAAGGAAAGCGTTTAGGATTAAAAGTATCAAATTAATTATGCTAAAATTAATTAGAACAAATTCTGAAAATAAAGACTTTATAAATTTAGTTAAAAAACTAGATGATTATTTAACTATTGTTGATGGCGATGAGCATGATTTTTACAATCAGTACAATAACATTGATGTTTTAAAACATGTTGTAATAGCTTACTCTAATAACAGTGCTGTTGGCTGTGGTGCTTTTAAAGCGTTTAACACAAATACTGTTGAAATAAAGCGCATGTATACAAATACTGAAAACAGAGGCGAAGGTATTGCGTCTAAAATTTTAAAAGAATTAGAGATTTGGAGTAATGAATTGGGGTATAATTATTGTGTTTTAGAAACCGGTATTCGTCAAGTTGAAGCGGTTCAGTTTTACAAAAAAAACGATTATACTATCATTCCAAATTTCGAACCATACAAGAATGTAGAAAACAGCTTATGCTTTAAAAAAGATTTGATTTAATATACTATAACCTCTTCCGAGCGCAGTCGAGAGGTTTTAAGAAATAAATTAAGAGGTCTCAACTGCGCTTGACCTGACAAAAAATGAAAAAAGACAACAAAAAAGTTATTTATTGGTTACTTACAGGATGTGTTCTTATTTTTATAATGGTAATTATTGGAGGCATAACCAGACTAACCGATTCAGGTTTATCCATTTCAAATTACAAATTAATTACTGGTACTATTCCACCGCTTAACGAAACCGAATGGCAAGACGCTTTTGAGTTGTATCAACAATATCCAGAATATCAAAAATTACATTCTCACTTTACCATTAGTGATTTTAAAAGTATTTATTTCTGGGAATGGCTGCATAGACTAATTGGTAGAGTTATAGGTTTGGTGTTTATCATTCCGTTCTTATATTTTCTTGTAACTAAGCAACTCTCAAAAAAAACCATTAAAAAATGTTTAGTCTTATTGATTCTTGGTGGCTTTCAAGGGTTTTTAGGCTGGTATATGGTTAAAAGTGGTTTGGTAGATATGCCAGATGTTAGTCATTACCGTTTAGCTGCACATTTAACAACGGCTTTCCTTACTTTTGCTGCCACACTTTGGGTCGCTTTAGATTTGTTTTATCCTAATAAAAAACCAATAAATATTAAGTTTAGAAACCTTATAACAATTAGTTACATCATTCTCATTATTCAAATTATTTATGGTGCTTTTGTTGCTGGATTAAAAGCGGGTTTACTACACAACCATTGGCCTTTAATGAATGAAAATAAGTTTATGCACCATACGGTTTATATACTCGAACCGTTTTATAAAAACCTTATTGAAAATCCAAGTGGCATTCAGTTTATTCACAGAATTTTAGCGTATTTTGTGGTGATTTCTATTTTAATATTATGGTATAAAACTCGTAAAATGGCAATTACAAAACTTCAAAAAAAAGGCATAAATGCATTATTAATTTTGGTAGTTTTCCAATTCCTATTAGGCATTTTTACCATATTATATGCAGTACCATTATGGTTAGGAGTGGCCCATCAAATAGGAGCATTTTTCCTTTTGAGTGCCATGACATTTACTTTGCATCGTTTCAGCAAATAATACAAAAAGACTTATCTTTGCACCAATAATTTTTCATAATGATTTACAGATTTAGAGTTATACTTGATAACGATACCGAAGATGATATTTTTCGTGATTTAGAAATCCGAGAAACTGACACGCTAGAAGATTTACACAATATTATCACACAATCTTTTGGATTTGATGGCTCTGAAATGGCATCATTTTATTTAAGTAATGATACTTGGGAGCAAGGTGAAGAAATTTCGTTATTCGATTTAAGTGAAGATGCTTCAGCTCGCCTAATGAATGAAACTAGCATCAATGATGTTGTACATGAAATACAACCTAAATTAATTTATGTATACGACTTTTTAAGCATGTGGACGTTTTATGTTGAATTAGCCGAAATAGTTGATGAAACTGAAGGAAACGATTATCCAAATCTTATGTTTGTTAAAGGACAAGTACCAGAAAATGCTCCAGAAAAATTATTTGAAGCTGATGAGGATGATAATTTCGACGAGTTTGAAGATGGTATTGATGTAGATGATTATGAGGATTTAGATTTTAACGAAAATTGGAATTAACACCACGTTTTTTTCTTAAATTCTCCAGACTTACATTTTCATAGTTCCGTGTTAAGTACTCCAATGAATATTTAAGGATTTGCCCCATATTTTTACTTCGTTTAAAATTTACATCTTGTGTATAATCAAATATTTTCATTTTTAAAGAATCTATATTTTCATCTTTTGAAATAGAGTCTTCAATCATACATTTTAATAATCTATTTATTCTTTTGTGAAAACTTTTTAAACGTTTCACCAAAATAGAACGCTCTTCAATTTTATATTGATCGATTGATGGCTTTTGAATAATTTCTGAAACCAATTCAACCATTTTTATATTCTCTTTAAAAAACTGCGGTCTGTAAATATTAAACTTACCCTCATAAGATTGTTGATCAAAATCAATCGCCCGAATTTTGTAAACAACATGATCAAAGTCATGAGTGGGCACAATAACATAGTTATAAGAACGCATATCTCCCAAAAGCCTTATCATACAGCGCTCGTTAAACTTAACAAACTCTTTTGCTATTTGTGCTTTTTCAGATTTTGTACAATTTGGTAACATATTTTTTATAAACTCATCACCAGGTATTCCTGCAATATGCTCTTCAATTAATGTGTTCTTGTATATTAAAAAATTTAAATTATAGGGCGATAGCATGTGTTCTAATTCTAGACCATACACCCGAGAAGCATCAGCTATTTTTATATAAAAATAAGTGTAATTGTCATTTAAAATATTTCTAATTTTAATTCTAAAGGGTTTCGAATTTCCGAACGTACAAAAATCAATGGCATCAACATTTAAAAAAGGTAAAATATCATCATTACCATCAGAATGCAAGATTGTATATACTTTTTTTAACGATAAATCTATTTCTTCTCTTTCAAATTCGTTGTAATAAACACGTATCCATAAAGTATCATTATCATCTTTATCATGAACCACTATTGAACCCTGAAAACGCAACAAATCGTCATAAAAAATGGGTATTTTTATGTTTCTATTATACCTAGAAAGGTAATCGTGTAATTTGGTGGTTACAGGAAATGAAGGTTTCTTTTTTGATATTTTTAAATCTTGCATACTTTACAAACTTATTCAAAGTAAAGAAATTTTATTCACTTAGATTCCCTTATCTGCGAGAATGACAATTTAAAAGGAAACCCCAATATTACTATTGAGGAATTTTTATTCAATTTAAAGCTTTTATTAATAACCTTGTAACAAAATAAGTTAAGCATCGTCATACTTTAATAACTAACCTTGTTGATATTTTTCAGCAAACAAAACAATTCATCTTGGAACCAATACTTACAATTAACAACCTTACCAAAAAATTTGGCTACTTAACTGCTGTAAAAGATTTATCGTTTACTATTAACAAAGGTAACGTTTATGGGATTTTAGGACCTAACGGAAGCGGAAAATCTACCACTCTAGGTATTGTTTTAAATGTTGTTAATAAAACACAAGGTGATTTTAAATGGTTTGACGGACAAACAACAACACATGATGCATTAAAAAAAGTAGGTGCTATAATTGAGCGACCAAACTTTTACCCTTACATGACAGCAACTCAGAATTTAAAGCTAGTATGCAAAATTAAAGGAGTTGATTATAGCAAAGTTGAAGAAAAGCTTGAAATTGTTGGCCTATTAGAACGAAAAGACAGCAAATTTAAAACCTATTCGTTAGGTATGAAACAGCGTTTAGCGATTGCCTCTGCATTATTAAACGATCCGGAAATTTTAATTTTAGATGAACCTACAAACGGATTAGACCCACAAGGGATTCATCAAATTAGAGAAATTATTAAGCAAATTGCTGCAAAAGGAACTACTATTTTATTGGCATCTCATCTTTTAGATGAAGTTGAAAAAGTATGTTCCCATGTTGTTGTGTTACGTAAAGGTGTAAAATTATATTCAGGTCGTGTTGACGAAATGATTTCTAGTCACGGTTTTTTTGAATTAAAATGCAATAAGCCAAATGACTTAATTAAACTTTTAGAACATAATGCATCATTCAAATCAATTAAAGAAAAAGAAGGTTTAATAACTGCTTTTTTAAATGAACCAATGAAATCTGAAGATTTCAACAAATATCTTTTTGAAAATGGCATTATACTTACCCATTTAGTACAGCGTAAAGAAAGTTTAGAAGAACAATTTTTACAATTAACAGACAACAAATAAAAACTAAACCCAACCAAAATATACTAACTCTATGTTACGTCTTTTAAATTTAGAATTACAAAAACTGTTACTTAACAGAACTAGTAAAATACTCATTTTTGTATCGTTTGTTTTACCATTCTTTGTCATATTATTATCTTCTTTAAAAATTAATGTATTTGGTTTTTTTACTTTAGAGCTTGGTGAGTTAGGCATTTTTAACTTCCCTATGATATGGCATTTAACTACTTTTTTTGCTTCTCAGTTTAAATTCTTTTTTGCCATTGTAGTAGTAAGTATGATTGGTAATGAGTACAGTAACAAAACTATTAAACAAAACCTAATAGATGGGTTAAGCAAGAAGGAATTTATATTATCAAAGTTTTATACCATCATATTCTTTTCACTAGTTTCTACGGTTTTAATAGGGTTAATTTCGCTGTGTATAGGTTTATACTATTCTAGCTATACCGAAGTTTCAATTATTTTTAGAGAAACTGAATTTATACTAGCTTATTTTGTGAAACTTATTGCTTTTTTTAGCTTGTGTTTGTTTTTTGGAATGCTTGTAAAACGCTCTGCTTTTGCTCTTGCCTTTTTATTCATTTTATTTATTCTAGAATGGATTTTATTTGGATTAATAGCATGGAAATCTGATGCTAATATCGCTGAGAAAATTCAAAATTTCTTTCCATTAAAATCAATTTACAAATTAATAGACCAACCCTTTCAGCGCATAGCAATGACTAAGTTTCCCGACAAAGCAGAAATAGCATACGACTATGCTGTACATTGGTACGAGTTTGCCATAGTAATTGGTTGGACAGCCCTATTTATCTTTTTATCGTACAGATTATTAAAAAAGCGAGATTTGTAATATCTTTGATAGCTATCGCTATTGAAAGATGAAAAAAATTGCCATATTCGTATTTGCCTGCTTTGTCAGCATAAATAGTTTTGCCCAAAGCGAAGCTGCCAATTGGTATTTTGGCTATGGTGGTGGTATCAAATTCAATCAAAATAATAATACGGTTTCTTCTGTAAATGATGGTCAATTATTTACTAACGAAGGTTGCGCATCTATATCAGACAGTTCTGGAAATCTATTATTTTACACAGATGGGACAAGAGTTTGGAATAAAAACCATGCTACCATGATGAATGGTTTGGGTTTGTTTGGCGATTCGTCTAGTACACAATCTGCTATTATTGTTCCTAAACCAGATAATGAAAATATTTATTACATTTTTACTGTAGATAATAACCTTGACGGTAATAATTACGGTTTAAACTATTCTGAGGTTGATATATCTCAAGATGGAGGTTTAGGAGCTGTTACAACTAAAAACACAAATTTACTACAACGCTCTTCAGAAAAAATTACGGCAGTTTTAAAAGATTGTATAACAAAATCTATTTGGGTACTAACTTTTGCTCCAGAAAATGGAAGCGTAGGTAGCTATAATACATTTTATGCTTTTGAAGTTAATAATTTAGGCGTTAATAATACACCTGTAGCCTCTCCATTTATTCTTAATATTAATGATGCAAGAGGCTATTTAAAATTATCACCAGATGGTAAAAAAATAGCCAACGCTAATCTAAGCGATGGATTGTATTTATATGATTTTGATGAAACAACTGGAGTAGTTAGCAATCAAATTGAATTATTTATAGGTGGACAGAATGGTAACTCTTATGGTGTAGAGTTTTCTCCAGATAGCCAATTACTTTATGTACATGCATCAAATAATTTTTTTGATATAGAAAACCCAAGTAATAATAACGACCCAAGTAATCATACTTCATCATTACTCCAATATAACCTTTTAGCTACAGATATTCAATCTTCTGTTATTGTTATAGATGACCGTCAATTATATAGAGGAGGCTTACAACTTGGACCAAACGGTAAAATTTACAGAGCTTTAAGTGCTACCTATAGCAATGGTTATCCGCATTTAGGTGTTATTAATAACCCTAATCAAATTGGAGTTGGCTGTAATTATCAACATAGTGCTATTAGTATTTCACCAAATAATTCCTCCCAAGGACTCCCCCCTTTTATTGCTTCTTTTTTTAATGAACAAATTGATATTATTAAAAATGGAAAAAGCAGTACTAACCTTTCGCTTTGTGTAAATGATATTTATCCATTAACTGCCGACCAAATAACTGGTGCTACCTATACTTGGACGCGTGATGGAAACCCTTTATCTGAAAGTGATTTTGATTTGGATGTTACTCAAAGTGGGCATTACGAAGTATATATTAACCCTAATAATGGAGATTGTGCCTTAGAAGGAGAAGCCTATGTGGTTTTTAACGAAAACCCCGAAGCCTTTAACCACACCCTGTTACAATGCGACGAAGACGGTGCTATAGATGAACGCACTATTTTCAATCTCAATCAAGCTAATACTGTTTTAACTAATGGTGTCGCTGGATTATCAACAAAATTTTATACAGACTCTGCCAGAACTATTGAAGCCGACGGTAATGCATTTACCAACACATCCAATCCGCAAACTATTTATGTAGATGTTATTAATGACAGTACAGGATGCTCTTCACCTTCAGAGTTAACTCTTAATGTTAGTGTTACAGACTCTGAAGATACCGAACTAGTTGAATGTGATAATGATGGCACCGAAGATGGCTATTTTAATTTTATTTTAACTAATGCAGATAGTGACATAGTTGCAGGACTTCCCTCAGGGTTATCAATCTCTTATTTCGAAACTTATGATGATGCTTTACTTGAAACAAATAATTTAGGAAGCACATTTACAAACACAAACCCATACTCTCAAACTATTTATGCCCGTGTTGAAAACGCTAATAATTGTTATGGTATAAGTGAAGTTGTTTTAACCGTAAACGAATTACCAGATATTGAAACTGAAGCTTTAGCATACTACTGCCTTAATGATTATCCGAAGAGAACCACTTCTTTAAATGCAGCAGTTATAAATGATAATCCTTCCAATTATACCTATAACTGGTCCACTGGAGAAAACACCTATCAAATAGATATTAATGAAGCGAGAACTTACACCGTAACAGTTACCAATGCTAATGGTTGTACAAAACAACGAACCATTACCATAGAACCCTCAAACATAGCAACTTTTGAAACTATTGAAGTCGTTGATGCTACTCAAAATAATACTATTACCGTTTTAGTTTCTGGTGAAGGTATTTATGAATACCGATTACTTGATGAAAATAATATAGTATACGCACCTTATCAAGAAAGTAATACGTTCGAAAATGTGTATCCAGGTATTTATACTATAACTGTTAGAGATATTAAAAATAGCTGTGGCACAGTGCAAAATCCAATTTCAGTTATTGGTTTTCCCAAATTTTTTACGCCCAATAACGATGGCGTACACGATACTTGGCAAGTAATTGGTATCTCTAATATGTTTCAGCCCAATACCAATATCCTTATTTATAACAGGTTTGGTAAATTAATTAAACAATTAAATCCATTGGGTAGTGGTTGGGACGGGCTATTTAATGGTCAAAAACTGCCAGCCGACGATTATTGGTTTGCTGTAACTCTGCAAGACGGAAGAATTTTAAAAAATCATTTCACTCTAAAATATTAATCTTTGAAATTAGCCTTAAAAATATCTGTCTTAATTATTTTTTTATTATGTTACAATAATACGCTAGGGCAACAACCAACGGATTGCATTGATGCCGTAATTGCTTGTGGGAATTCAAACGTTAACTTAAATGTAAGTGGTGTTGGCACTCAAGAATTAAGCGGATCAAACACATGTTCAAGTCAAGAAAACAATAGTGTTTGGTTAAAAGTTACTTTAGTAACTAGTGGCACATTAGGTTTTACATTAACCCCAAATAGCACCGCTATTACAGAAGATTATGATTTTTTTGTGTTCGGACCAAATGCAACCTGTGGCAATATTGGACAAGCCATTAGGTGTTCTACTACTAATCCTTCAGCCGCCAATCAAGGAAACAATTTAACAGGAATGAATGATTCTGCAAGTGATACTGCCGAAGGCCCAGGTGCAGATGGCGATAGTTTTGTAAAGTGGTTAGATGTGCTAGCAGGAGAAACTTATTATATAGTCATAGATAGACCAATTGGCAATAGCCCTTTTAGCTTACAATGGACAGGAACTGCACAGTTTTCTGATCCTCCTTCAGATGAGTCAGGAACAAATGGCACACCATTAAATTTAGAAAGTTGCGATGTAGTTACCCCTTTTGACAATGGCTTTACAACTTTTAACCTAACAGACAATACAAGTTTAATTGCAGGAACACAAAGCGATGTTACCATAACTTATCACGAAAATATAAGTGATGCTAATATTGGAATAAACGAACTAAGCAGTCCATATACAAACATTAATAACCCTCAAACCATTCATGCTAGAATTACAAATAATACCACAGGATGTTTTGAGTTGACCAACTTTCAATTGAATGTTAATCTAGGTCCAAATTTTGCGCAACCAATAGATTACGAACTATGTGACGATTCAGCAGATGGAAACAATACTAACGGACGAGTTATTTTTGATTTATCATCTAAAAATCCTGAAATTTTAAATGGTCAAAACCCTTCTGATATTAATATTACGTATCATACTTCGCAATTAAATGCCGAAATGCGAGCAAACCCTTTACCAAATGCTTATTATAATTCAACAACATTCAACGAACAACTTTTTGTTAGAGTTGAAGATGCCTTAAACCCTGATTGTAAAAGTGTAACTCCATTAAATTTAATCGTACATCTAAACCCCGAAGCCTTTAACCACACCCTGTTACAATGCGACGAAGACGGTGCTATAGATGAACGCACTATTTTCAATCTCAATCAAGCTAATACTGTTTTAACTAATGGTGTCGCTGGATTATCAACAAAATTTTATACAGACTCTGCCAGAACTATTGAAGCCGACGGTAATGCATTTACCAACACATCCAATCCGCAAACTATTTATGTAGATGTTATTAATGACAGTACAGGATGCTCTTCACCTTCAGAGTTAACTCTTAATGTTAGTGTTACAGACTCTGAAGATACCGAACTAGTTGAATGTGATAATGATGGCACCGAAGATGGCTATTTTAATTTTATTTTAACTAATGCAGATAGTGACATAGTTGCAGGACTTCCCTCAGGGTTATCAATCTCTTATTTCGAAACTTATGATGATGCTTTACTTGAAACAAATAATTTAGGAAGCACATTTACAAACACAAACCCATACTCTCAAACTATTTATGCCCGTGTTGAAAACGCTAATAATTGTTATGGTATAAGTGAAGTTGTTTTAACCGTAAACGAATTACCAGATATTGAAACTGAAGCTTTAGCATACTACTGCCTTAATGATTATCCGAAGAGAACCACTTCTTTAAATGCAGCAGTTATAAATGATAATCCTTCCAATTATACCTATAACTGGTCCACTGGAGAAAACACCTATCAAATAGATATTAATGAAGCGAGAACTTACACCGTAACAGTTACCAATGCTAATGGTTGTACAAAACAACGAACCATTACCATAGAACCCTCAAACATAGCAACTTTTGAAACTATTGAAGTCGTTGATGCTACTCAAAATAATACTATTACCGTTTTAGTTTCTGGTGAAGGTATTTATGAATACCGATTACTTGATGAAAATAATATAGTATACGCACCTTATCAAGAAAGTAATACGTTCGAAAATGTGTATCCAGGTATTTATACTATAACTGTTAGAGATATTAAAAATAGCTGTGGCACAGTGCAAAATCCAATTTCAGTTATTGGTTTTCCCAAATTTTTTACGCCCAATAACGATGGCGTACACGATACTTGGCAAGTAATTGGTATCTCTAATATGTTTCAGCCCAATACCAATATCCTTATTTATAACAGGTTTGGTAAATTAATTAAACAATTAAATCCATTGGGTAGTGGTTGGGACGGGCTATTTAATGGTCAAAAACTGCCAGCCG
Source organism: uncultured Wocania sp. (assembly GCF_964021735.1). NCBI lineage: Bacteria > Pseudomonadati > Bacteroidota > Flavobacteriia > Flavobacteriales > Flavobacteriaceae > Wocania > uncultured Wocania sp. Next base: position 18,104 of record NZ_CAXIBN010000050.1, read on the forward strand.
ACGATTATTGGTTTGCTGTAACTCTGCAAGATGGCAGGGTTTTTAAAAATCATTTTACTTTAAAATATTAATAAACAAATCATGAGAACCAATTAAAAATGTATTTTGTCGGATATATTTTGCATTTCATCTGAAAAAAGTCTATTTTTCGCAATAAATTCAGTTTGTAAAATAATTGAGTTTTCCAAATAAAAAAGAAACCTACTGCTATGAAATTTGTTAACTACTTAATAGGAATACTTTTGCTATGGGGTAGTTATGCATTTTCTCAGCAAATCTCAGTTGATGATTCTGTCGGTTTACAACAACTTATTGAAGATAACCTAGTACAGAACAGCTGTGTAGAAATTACCAATATCACATCATCTGTAAATGGTACTGCTAGTGGGTTTTCAAGTTATGCTCAGTTTGATCGTGCGAGTTCAAACTTTCCTTTTCAAAATGGTATTATGCTTTCTACTGGTAATGCTACTTCTGGTGGAAACGGTGTTACTACACCAACATTAAGTGAAGGCTCAACTATATGGGGAACCGACCCAGATTTAGAGACCGCTTTAGGTGTTTCTAATACCTTAAATGCCACATCTATTGAGTTTGACATTGTATCCATTTCAAGTCAACTGCAATTTAATTATTTATTAGCTTCAGAAGAATATTTTGGAATTAATCCATGTCAACTTTCTGATGGCTTTGCGTTTTTAATTAAAGAAACTGGCAGTACGCTACCCTATCAAAATATCGCTTTAGTTCCTGGCACCTCAACACCGGTGAATACGAACACTATTCATGATGAAATTTTTGGTGTTTGTCCTGCTCAAAACGATCAGTATTTTGATGGCTATAATGTTGGAGATACCAATTATAATGGTAGAACTACAGTGTTAACAGCTGCAACCACAATAACGCCCTATGTACAATATCATATAAAATTGGTGATTGCAGATCAAACCGATGGTTCTTATGATTCTGCTGTTTTTATTGAAGGTAATAGTTTTAAAATTTTAGATTTAGGCGAAGATGTTTCTACATGCGCGCCTTCTGTAACATTAGACGCCGATATA
>NZ_CAXIBN010000051.1:0-18765 GCF_964021735.1 uncultured Wocania sp.
AAAACTTACCCTAATCTTAAGTTTATTTTAATAGGAGATAGTGGTGAACATGATCCAGACATTTACCTTGAAATTGCAGAAACTTATCCAGATAGGATTTTGGCTATATATTTAAGAAGCGTTAATCATAAAAAGAAAATGCTCAGAGTTACTGGCTTATATAAAAGTTACAAAACAACACCAGCGTTATTAATTGAAAGTAGTAAGCAAGCCATAGAACACGCAAGAAAACATGGTTTTATAAAGGATTAAAAAAGCCCATTAATTTCGGCTTCCACTTTATTAATAATGCCACCTAAATCTTCGGGGTTTGATACAAAATCTAAATTATCTACATCTATAATTAGCAAATTGCCTTTGTCGTATTTAGAAATCCAAGCCTCATAGCGTTCGTTAAGTCTACTTAAATAATCTATACTTATTGAGTTTTCGTAATCACGACCACGTTTATGGATTTGTTCAACTAAATTAGATATAGAGCTGCGTAAATAAATAAGCAAATCTGGACCTTGCACAAAAGATTCCATAAGATTAAAAAGCGATGAGTAATTTTCAAAATCACGATTAGTCATTAAACCCATAGCATGCAAATTGGGTGCGAAAATATGAGCATCTTCATAAATGGTTCGGTCTTGAATAATGTCTTTACCACTTTCTCGAATTTGAGCCACTTGACGGAATCTGCTATTTAAAAAATACACTTGCAAGTTAAAACTCCAGCGCTCCATTTGATTGTAAAAATCGTCTAAATACGGATTATCTACAACATCTTCAAGTTGTGCTTCCCACTTATAATGTTTTGCGAGTAATTTTGTAAGCGTAGTTTTTCCTGCGCCAATGTTTCCTGCAATTGCAACGTGCATAATTTTTAATCTTTTATTAGTTGGTATTCATGAAGAAATTCATTGTCGTAAATATACAAGCTTCCTCTGGTTACTAAAAACTGTTTTATTAACAATTTTGGTATTTCAATTGGTGCAATAGTTTGATTGTAATCTGTTAAATAGAACAAGTTATTAGCAGATTTTAGTAAAATATTATCATGATAATCTAAAGCAATCGTTGTATAGTTTTCATTTTTAATTTTATAAATAAGACTTCCGTAAGAGTCGTATTTATACAAATAGCTTTCTGTGAGTAGCCAACAACTACTATAACTGCTTTTAAGATCAATAAGGTTAGATTGTATAGGAAGTGATTTTGCAGATACTTGATTTGTTTTGTAATTGTAAAGCTCTAATTGTTGTGAGTCTTGATTAAAAACCCAAAGCTTGTTTCCAAAACCTGTAGAAACATGAGATACATTTTTATATGGTTTTACAACATTAAAATCAACTTTATCAGTTTCGGCTAAACGGTTATCTAGCACTACAACGGTATTAAAGTCTCTGTAAAAAAGCTTTATTTTTAAAGGACTGAATGCATCAAAAGATGTTATATCGCCTAACTGAACATTGCTATAATTATAAATAATAGAATCGTTTAACTTTAAAAACAGGGTTTGATTGTCAATATATTTTAGTGATGTGTAATTACTGGATTTAGTAACCGAAACAATCGATTCTGCTTTAAGTTTAGTTTTTTTAACAAATGAAGTCTTAATCGTTTTTTGAGGAAAAACGACTATTGAAATAAAAAAGAAAAATAATGACGTTAATCTCATCAATTTAATCGAACTAACCCTAGTTATCAGATTAATAGTAAAGTTAGTGTTTGCATTTATACCAAATACCCATGGCTTTCATAGTATTCGGAAAAATACAAAAATCAAATCACTTTTAGCAAATTAGTTTATATCCAAATCCGCGAACGTTTAAAATCTGGATGCTTTTATCTTGATTTAGTTTTTTACGAAGCTTGGTTATAAAAACATCCATACTTCTTGCAGAGAAAAAATCATCATTTCCCCAAAGTTTACTGAGTATTAAGGACCTATCTAAAACCGCATTTTTGTTTTTTATCAAATGAAATAATAAGTGCGCTTCTCGATGTGTTAATTGCGTATATTCTTCACTTCTAAATTGAAGCATTTGTTTTGGGAAATTAAAAGTATAATCTCCAATATTTAATAGTTCTACTGATTGTTGAAGCTTGGTTCTGTTTAATAAATTGTTGATACGCACAATCAATTCTTCCATACTAAATGGCTTTTTTAAATAGTCATTTCCACCAATAGAAAAACCTTCAACTACATCTTGAGTTTGCGATTTTGCAGTTAAAAAAATAATAGGAATAGTGTCGTTTTCCAATCGTATTTCTTTAGCTAAAGTAAACCCATCTTTTTTTGGCATCATCACATCTAAAACGAGAATTTCTGGTTGCTCTTTTTGATAGGTTTTTAAAGCAATCTCACCATTCTCGCATAACAAAACTTTAAAGTTTCGGGTTTCTAAACTTTCTTTAATTATTTGCCCCAATGCAGGCTCGTCTTCTGCTAAAAGTACAGTTATTGGCTTATTCATTTGGGAAAGATATTTTAAATGTGGTTTGGTTGTTTTCTAAATCTAAATGAATCATGCCTCCGTGTTTTTCTGCAATTTTTCTGGCATAATATAACCCAATTCCAAAGCCTTTTATATCGTGCGTATTGCCTTTTGGAATACGATAAAATTTCTCAAAAATCTTATCTTTATTAGCTTTTGTCAACAAATTTCCATTATCTGAAATAGAAATTGTAAAGGCGGTTGAGTTTTGAGATAAATCAATATTAATAGTATTTCCTCCATATTTTATGGCGTTATCTAAAATATTATTTACAGCATTTTCAAAGTGAAAAGCGTCAACATTGGCATTTATTTTATCTGAAGTTGTTTTGAAATGTATTGGTTTTTCAGTTTGAATTTTATGTTTTTCAACTATAGTCTGTAAAATATCGGTGATATTATATTGATCTTTTTCAAGGTTTAAACTATCGCTATCTAAAGTGGCGGTTTCCAGTAGTTTTTCAACCATTATATTAAGTTTGGACAATTGATTGTTAGACATGTCCAAATAGGTTTTTGTTTTCTCTTTATCATCAATAACATTAAAGTTTTTAATGCTTTCAATAGCAACGCCAATAGTAGCAATTGGGGTTTTGAACTCGTGGGTAATATTGCTGATTAAATCGTTTTTTACTTCAGCTAGTTGCTTTTGGTTTTTAATAATTTTTAAAAGATACAGCAAACAACCAATAACGGACAAAACAAGAATTGTGGATATTAAAATACTAAGCGCGCTTCTTTTTAATATGATTTTTGTGGCGTTCGGATAGACTATTTCTAAACTCTCATTATGCTTTAAAAAGGTAGATTTAGATGTGGTTCTTAAAAAATCAGAGCTTTCAATTGCGGTATTAAAGGTGTTAAAAACACTATCGTTTTTATAATGTTTTAACGCGAAATTAATATCTAATAGTTTTCTTTTAAATTCATCTTTTATAATAGGATTTAGTTTTTTAAAATCTAAAGTATCATTTTTAATAGATATAAAAATAGACGTAATTCCTTTTATAAGTTTTAAGCTATCTGAAGCTTTTTTGCCTCTAATAACTTTTATTTTTTTGATATGATTTTCTCCTTTTGAAAATGTAAAACCACTATCTGAACCTTTAATTTGCGTAAAGCCTGTAATTTCTTTATGGATGTCGCCTCTATAATTTTCTTGAACTTTTCTAAAAATAGAATCTGTGTTTATGTCACTTAATTTACTTTTAAAATTGATGCTATCCTTTTCAATATCAATAAAAGTCATTTGGTTTGCTTCAGCTAGGTCTGCGTAATACGTATCTAAAGCATTATCAAAACTAACCTGCACTTGGTTTATAAAGCTTTGTTTATTCTGCAAATAATTTTTATAATTCCAATAGCATTGCACAACTATGGTTAATACTATAGTGATTACAATTAAATATAAAATCCATTTATATTTCTTCTCATTCATATTTCAAAAGTAAAGGTTAAACCGATATAAAACCAATGGGTTAACACTCGTTAACACTCGTTAACCATTTAAAGCCATTTTACTTTTCATATTTGTAATTCATTAATCAAAAAACGAACAGTAATCAATTTTAAAAAAGAAGGATAATTATGAAAACAATTATTAAAATCATTATTGTAGCATTAACTTTAGTAGTAGCAAAAGGAAATGCACAAGATTTTCAGGGTGTAGCTACTTATAAATCACACAGAAAAGTGGACTTGAAAATGGGTAATGAAAACATGAACGATGCCATGCAGAAGCAAGTTCAAGAACAATTACGAAAACAGTTTCAGCAAGAATATACGCTAACGTTTAATAAAAACGAATCGATTTATAAACGAAATGAAAAGTTAGAAGCACCTTCGCTGGCTCAATCTGGAATTCAAATTAAAATTTCGGAAGGATCAGATGTGATGTATAAAAATGTAAAAGAAAATAGATACACCAATAAAACAGAAACTTATGGGAAGTTTTTTTTGATAAAAGATACGTTAAGTAACAGAAAATGGGAATTGGTAAATGAAACCAAAAACATTGGCGATTACACTTGTTTTAAAGCTGTTTTTAAAGACAATTACACTACACAAACCTTTAATGATAAAGGCGAAACCGAAGAAATAACAAAAGACCGAACCACAACAGTATGGTACACGCCACAAATCCCTGTTAATAATGGTCCTTCAGATTTTTATGGACTGCCAGGATTGATATTAGAGGTTAACGATGGTGATTTAACATTGGTTTGCAATAAAATTGTTATTAACCCAAAAGAGTCTGTAAAAATTGAAGAACCTACAAAAGGCAAAGCAGTAACACAAGCAAAATTTGATGAGATAATGGACAAAAAATCCAAAGAAATGATGGAGCAATTTCGTGCTCGAAGAGGTAGCGGCGATGGTGAAAGGGTTATGATTAGAGTTGGCGGTTAATTAAAAATTAGTGAATCTCAGTTTAAACTTTAAGTAATAATAGTATAGTCAAATATTTATATTAATTATTTTGTTTAATTATTTCATATATTTGTTAAACATTTTAATTATATATACTTATACAATGAAAACTTTTATTACTAAATTTTCGGTTTTACTTATAATTTTATCAACAACGGTTTCAATTCATGCTCAAGATTTTCAAGGCAAAGCCTACTATTTTTCAAAAACACCAATGGAACTTGGTAGTTGGGGGGCTACAATGAGTGAGCAGCAGAAAAAGCAAATCGCAGAACGTTTAAAAAACAGGCTAGAAAAAACCTATGTTTTAATCTTTAATAAAGAAGAGTCTGTATATAAAGAAGATGAAAAATTAGATGCAATTTCTGGAGCTACAGATTCTTGGGGAAAGAATTTCACTCCTGGAACACAGTACAAAAATGTAAAAACCAATACCTTTTTACAAGATCAAGAGTTTTATGGAAAAAAGTTTTTGGTTAAAGATCGCATGCAGCCTTTAAATTGGAAAATGGGAACAGAATCTAAACAAATTGGTCAATATATGTGTTTTAAAGCAACAGCTTCAATTGCAAAATCCCAACTTTCATGGTATTCGTTTTCATGGAGCCAAGCAAGAAACAATGATGCTTCAAAAAGTGAAGAAGTTGAAATGGTTGCTATAGAAGCTTGGTACACACCTCAAATACCAATTAATCAAGGTCCGGGTGAGTATTGGGGTCTTCCAGGGTTAATCCTAGAAGTTAACGTTGATAATACTACCATTCTTTGTTCAAAAATAGTAATAAATCCAAAAGAAAAAACTAAAATAAAAGCTCCAGAAAAAGGGCAAGAAGTAACCAGAGACGAATATCAAAAAATAATTTATAAAAAAATGGAGGAATTTAGAAATAATAGAACGGAAAGAAGAAATAGATAGTTTTTATAGCTGTTTTAAAGGTATAAACTAAATATTGTTTTAACATTATTTTAACGAAACAAACTTAAACTAAGTACCTTCATTATAGTCTAAAAAAAGTGCTATTGTTATGTTTAATAATAGCATACTTTTTTAAAATATAAATTATGAAAACAACCATTGTAAAACGCACCTATTTTCTTCTATTCTTATTGGCTTCACTAATAGTTACTGCTCAAAATTTTCAAGGTAAGGCATACTACATGTCGAAAACATCTATCGACATGGATAATTTTGGGCGACCTGGAATGAGTGAAGAACAAAAAAAGCAAATTGTAGAACGTATGAAAAGTATGTTTGAAAAAACATATGTTTTAACTTTTAATAAAACAGAATCTATTTATAAAGAAGAAGATAAATTAGAAACTCCTGGTCAAGGACAAGGCGGAAGGTTTAGAGGCATGATGTCTAGCTTTACAGGTGGCAATCAATATAAAAACATAAAAGAAAAGTTGCTTTTACAAGATCAAGAATTATTCGGAAAACAATTTTTAATAAAAGATTCTTTATCTCAAATAAATTGGGAAATGGGTAGTGAAACCAAGCAAATAGGGCAATATATGTGTTTTAAAGCTACTGCAAGAATTGCTGATTCTGGTTTTGATTTTACAAGATTTAGAAGACCTCCAGAAAACAGAACTAATGAGCAAGACTCAACTAAAACTAAAGAACCTAAAACCATCGATTCAGAAAAATTAATTCAAGTTGAAGCGTGGTACACTCTTCAAATTCCAATAAGCCAAGGTCCTGGCAAATATTGGGGACTTCCAGGCTTAATACTAGAAGTAAACGCAGGAAAAACCACTATTTTATGCTCAAAAATTATTATGAACCCAGAGGAAAAGGAAGAAATTAAAAAACCTTCAAAAGGAAAAGAAGTAACCCAAATGGAGTATAATGAAATTTTAGAAAAGAAAATGGAAGAAATGCGCGAAAACTTTAGAAGAAGACGGCGGTAGAGAAACAGTAAAAAAGATAAATTAATAAGCCAAAAAAGTATTTAATGAAATTAAAAATAACCACACTACTTATATTAATAACAAGTACAGTTTTTGCTCAAATAAAACTACAAGGTGTCGTAAAAGACAGTATTGGCAATCCGCTTGAATTGGCAAATGTTATTGCCATAAATAAAGAAACTCAAGCATTAGAATCATACGGAATTACTAATGATGAAGGGCGCTATAAATTAAATTTAGAGAAAAACACCACTTATAGTTTGCAAGTAAGCTATATAGGCATGAAGACTTTTAAAGAAGCTATTTCTACCAAAGAAATAGATATAATTAAAAATGTTTCAATGCTAACAGATAATGCTTTAGACGCTATTGAACTTACTTACGAAATGCCCGTAACAGTAAAAGGCGATACATTGATTTATAATGCCGATTCATTTAAAAATGGTACAGAACGAAAGCTTGAAGATGTTTTAGAAAAATTACCAGGTGTAGAAATTAATGATGATGGGCAAGTAGAAGTAGAAGGTAAAGTGGTTAATAAACTCATGGTTAACGGAAAAGATTTTTTTGATGGCGACACCAAATTGGCAACAAAAAACATTCCTTCAAATGCGGTTGATAAAGTGCAAGTTTTACGAAATTATTCTGAGGTTAATCAGTTAAGGAACGTCACAAACAATCAAGATAATGTCGCTATAAACATCAAACTTAAGGAGGGAAAAGAAAATTTTTGGTTTGGGAATGTTACAGCTGGTAGTGGTGCTTCGCCAGGTAATGAGCTTTATTTAGTACAGCCAAAACTATTTTATTACAGCCCAAAATTTAGTCTTAATTTTATAGGAGATTTAAACAATACCGGAGAATTAGCATTAACACGTCGCGACCTTCGCGGATTTGGTGGCGGTTTTCGAGCACCAAGTAGAGGCAGTGGCACAAGCATTAATTTAGGCGATAACGGACTTAACTTTTTAACAAGCCAAAACAATGCTCTTGAAATTGAGAACAAATTAGCAGCATCTAATTTTAGCTATTCTCCAAAAAAAGCATTAGACATAAGCGGGTTTGCAATTTATAATAGCAGTCGTATTATGTCTAAAGAAACAAGTTTTGTGCAATATGCCGATGCCGATTTAGGAATACCAGACGAAGCCACCGAACAAAATAGTAAAGAACGCTCCAATCAAGGTTTGGTAAAATTAAGCGCATCTTACAAACCTAACTTTAACAATCAATTAGATTATGATATTTTAGGACGTTTTTCAAAAGACGTACAAACTCAAAACCTATTATCTTCAGTAGTAGGAAATACAAATCAGTTGGATGAAGTAACACCATTTAGCATAAATCAAAACTTTAATTATTATTACACGCTTAACGAAACCAATATTTTTGCTTTTGAAGCGCAGCATTTAATAAAAAATGAAGATCCGTTTTATAATGCGTTGTTAGTAAATGACCCAAATAATAACAATGAAGCAGATCCAAATGACAGAGACGCCTTTGATACCACTGCTGAGGCTATGGGTTTTAATACCACCATAAATAATTACGATTTAGGTCAATACAGACGTATAAAATCCAACCAACTTGATGCTAAGCTAGATTACTATAATATCCTTAATGCAAAAAGTAACATCAACTTCACTTTAGGCACTATTTTAAGTAAGCAAGAATTCAACTCTAATATTTTTCAGTTTTTAGAAGATGGCTCTTTTTTTAACCCAACACCAACATTTAATAACGGTCGAGCCACAAATGACACCGATTATAATTTTAGTGATGTGTATTTAGGTGTTCATTACACTTTAAAAACGGGTAAGTTTACAATAACTCCTGGGTTTTCTGCACATGCTTACGGCAATAAAAACAGTCAGTTTGGAGAAACATTTAAAAACAACTTTTTTAAATTGTTACCAGATTTAGAAACCCGAATTCAATTTAAAAAAAGCGAAAGTTTAACGCTGCGCTACACTATGCAAAATCAATTTACCGATGTTACACGATTAGCACAAGGTTTGGTATTTAATAACTTCAATAGCATTCAGTTTGGCGAACCCGATTTGCTAAATGCCTTATCGCACAATGTAAGTTTATTTTATAGTAGTTTTAATCTATTTAACTACACCAATGTTTTTGGTCGTCTTTCCTATTCTAAAAACATTGATCAGATAAGAGGTTTAACAGATTTTGAAAACGTTATTAGAACCAGTACATTTTTTAATTCTAATTTTGCTGATGAAAGTGTATCTGCAAACGGACGCATACAACGCACCTTTGGTAAATTAAGAGCGAGTTTATCTGCTAATTTTAATTATAGTAAAATTAATCAGTTTGTACAAGGCAGGCAATCTTTAAGCGAGCGATTTACCCAAAGTTATAGACCAGAATTACGCACTAATTTTAGAGATGCACCAAACGTAAGGTTTAGGTATCGTTATAGTGTTTCAAATAATAATTTAGGTACAAGCACAACCAAATTTATTACCAATGCACCATCTGTAGATTTTGATGCTTACATCTGGAAATCTGTTACATTTAAAACAGAATACACCTATACAAATCAAGATAGCGGTATGGAGCCATCGCAATCATTCAAAACATGGGATGCTTCTTTAGCTTATCGAAAAGACAGAGATGCTAAATGGGAGTATGAAATTAAAGCGACTAATTTATTAGACATTGATTCGCGAGTACAAAATAGCGCAAATAACCTTGCTGTATTTAATTCTGAGACTTTTATACAACCTCGCTTTGTTACATTTAAAATTCGTTACGAGCTGTAGTTTAGTTTGTTAATTTTATCAAGACTGAATGTTATAAGTTATTCAGTTTTTATTTTGCATAATTAACAAACTATAATATATTTGCGGTCGGTTTTGGGGAGATACTCAAGCGGCCAACGAGGGCAGACTGTAAATCTGCTGACTACGTCTTCGCAGGTTCGAATCCTGCTCTCCCCACTTTAATTTGAAAAGTTTGCATTTTAATGCAAACTTTTTGTTTTATGGGTTTTTATGTTTTTGCTTCTTGAAAGAATGATTTCTCTTTAGTCACTAACTCGGAAAACTGAAAAAGGATTCGTTTAATACAAAGACGAAGTTCCGTTTCAATGAAGTTATCATTTTTTTCTGGCAAAGTCAAATTTCTATAAAAACAAAAAAAGAGCCTTGTAAAACAAATTACAAGGCTCTTAATATTATAAAAACGTATTGATGTTACAAACAAAAAGCATCTTTCACTTTATCAACATAATCTAATTTTTCCCAAGTAAATAATTCCACATCAAGTGTTGTAGTTTCTCCATTTGGCTGGGTAAAGGTTTTAGTAACCGTTTCGTTTTTGCGTCCCATATGTCCGTAAGCAGCTGTTTCGGTATACATTGGCGAACGTAGTTTTAAGCGTTCTTCAATAGCAAATGGGCGTAAATCAAATAGTTTAGAAACTTTTTCTGCAATTTCACCATCAGTCATATTAAAAGGGCAAGTGCCATAAGTATCAACAAAAACACCCATAGGCTCAACAACACCAATAGCGTAACTTACTTGTACCAAAATTTCATCGGCAACTCCTGCAGCAACTAAGTTTTTAGCAATGTGTCGAGTAGCATAGGCTGCGCTTCTATCAACCTTACTTGGGTCTTTTCCAGAAAACGCACCGCCACCATGAGCGCCTTTACCTCCGTAAGTATCTACTATAATTTTACGGCCGGTTAATCCTGTATCTCCATGAGGACCACCAATTACAAACTTGCCAGTTGGATTGATATGATAGGTAATAGCATCATTAAACAACACTTGTATTTGTTCTGGTAATTTTGCAACCACTCGCGGTATTAAAATGGTAACAATATCTTTTCTAATTTTTGCAAGCATAGCTTTATCTTCATCAAAATCGTCATGCTGTGTAGACACTACTATAGCATCAATACGCTGTGGAACATTATCATCGCTATACTCAATAGTTACTTGACTTTTAGAGTCTGGTCTTAAATAGGTAATATCCTTATTTTCTCTACGTAATTCAGCAAGTTCTTTTAAAATTCTATGTGACAAATCTAAAGCCAAAGGCATAAAATTTTCGGTTTCACGTGTAGCATAACCAAACATCATTCCTTGATCGCCAGCACCTTGTTCTTCTTTAGTAGATCTATCTACACCACGATTAATATCATCAGACTGTTCATGAATTGCAGAAAGCACTCCACAAGAATTGCCATCAAACATATATTCACCTTTTGTATATCCAATTTTATTAATGGTTTCTCTTGCTATTTTTTGAACATCTAAATAGGTCGTAGATTTAACCTCGCCAGCTAAAACAACTTGTCCAGTAGTTACTAATGTTTCGCAAGCAACTTTGGAGTCTCTATCAAATGCTAAAAAGTTATCAATTAAAGCATCACTAATTTGATCTGCTACTTTATCAGGATGTCCTTCAGAAACACTTTCTGAAGTAAATAAATAAGCCATATTTTTAATTTTATTAAAGATTTGACGATAGCGTCGAAGGAAGTTTGCACTGCCTTTAGCATTTTTTTTATATCAATAATTTAATTTGATATAAGAGGTTGCAATCAGTCAAATCTTTCCTCTATTATTTGTGTTGGCAAAAGTAAAAAAATAAAAGAATATGAGTGTTAATTTTTCTTTTTTTCAATAAAAGAATTGTTATGTAAAAATTATTTATAATATTTGAATCAACAAATGAAAAAGCAAATTTTAAATATCATTTCTATTATTGTCATTGTGATTATTTCACAGCGATGAGGTATGGTATATTAAAACTTAAATAAATTTTAAAAGCCTTCCTTAAACAGAAGGCTTTTTTTATTGAAGATTTTAAAGATTTTGAACATCATAAAAAACATCATATAATTAACTAATAATCAGTATTTTAATACAATTTCAATCACAATGAATTTAACCATGAAAAACAGCAAAAAACAGATTTAAAAAACTAAAAATTTAATTTCGTAACCATTTTAGGAATATTGTTGATTTTTTAAACAAAATCTTAAATAACAAGAAGATATTTATCAATACACAGATTTAGCAAAAAATTTTGCAAAAAACATGAACAAACTTAATAAACATAGTAGGCGATTAACCCAAGATGAATCTCAACCAGCATCACAAGCCATGTTGTATGCAGTTGGTTTATCTGATGAAGATATGCACAAAGCACAAATAGGTATTGCAAGTACAGGGTATGACGGAAACCCTTGTAATATGCACTTAAACAATTTGGCTGCGGAAGTAAAAATTGAATGTAATATAGCAGGTTTAGTTGGCTTAGGGTTTAATACTATTGGTGTTAGCGATGGTATATCAATGGGAACTTCGGGGATGAATTATTCTTTAGTATCAAGAGATATTATAGCAGATTCCATAGAAACAGTTATGAATGCTCAAAGTTACGATGCTCTTGTTTCTGTAGTGGGTTGTGACAAAAATATGCCTGGTGCTGTTATTGCTATGTTGCGATTAAATCGTCCATCAATAATGATGTATGGCGGAACCATTGCATCTGGCAACTATAAAGGAAGAAAGCTAAATATTGTATCTGCCTTTGAAGCTTTAGGTCAAAAAGTAGCTGGTGAAATCGATGAAGACGAATATAGAGACATTATAAAAAGAGCTATTCCAGGAGCTGGAGCTTGTGGGGGCATGTACACGGCAAATACCATGGCATCGGCTATAGAATGCATGGGCTTTTCTTTGCCTTATAACTCTTCTATTCCAGCAGAAAATCCAAATAAATTATCAGAAAGCGAAAGAACTGCAAGAGCTATTAAAAATTTGTTAGAATTAGATTTAAAACCATTAGATATTATTTCTAAAAAATCTATTGAAAATGCTATTGCATTAGTAAATGCCTTAGGAGGATCTACAAATGCAGTATTACATTTTTTAGCCATTGCGCATGCTGCAGATATCGATTTTACTTTAGAAGATTTCCAACGTGTTAGTGATAGAACACCATTAATTGCAGATTTAAAACCATCTGGAAAATACTTAATGGAAGATGTTCACGGAGTTGGAGGCACACCAGCAGTAATGAAATATTTATTAGATAATGGCTATTTACATGGTGATTGTTTAACCGTTACAGGAAAAACATTAGCAGAAAACTTAGCAGATGTTGAACCACTTACTTTTGAAAACGACCAAGATGTTATTTATCCAAAAGATAAAGCTTTAAAATCTTCAGGAAACTTACAAATTCTTTATGGAAACCTAGCACAAGAAGGCGCAGTAGCAAAAATTAGTGGAAATGAAGGATTACTTTTTGAAGGAAAAGCTGTGGTGTATGATGGCGAACAAGCTGCGAATACAGGAATTTCTAATGGAGAAGTAGAAAGAGGTGATGTTGTTGTTATTCGATATGTAGGTCCAAAAGGTGGTCCAGGTATGCCAGAAATGTTAAAACCAACATCTTTAATAATGGGAGCAGGTTTGGGTAAATCTGTAGCTTTAATTACAGATGGTCGTTTTTCTGGAGGAACACACGGATTTGTTGTAGGACACATTACACCAGAAGCACAAGAAGGCGGAACCATAGGATTATTAAAAACAGGTGATACAATAAGAATTAGCGCAGAAGATAACTCCATTAATGTATTACTTTCAGATGAAGAAATAACTGAAAGAAAATCGCAATGGGTAGCACCAGAATTAAAACATAAAAAAGGAATATTATATAAATACGCTAAAACAGTAGCATCGGCATCTAATGGCTGTGTAACTGATGCGTTTTAATTGGAAATTATGGAACCAGAAACCATGACAAAAGCAAAGTACTTAGAACAACCAACCGAACGTATAACAGGTTGTGAGGCCATAGTTAGATGTTTAATAGCCGAAGGTGTTGATATTCTTTACGGATATCCAGGTGGTGCTATTATGCCAGTTTATGATGAGTTATATAAATATAGAAATGAAATTCATCATGTATTAACACGCCACGAACAAGGTGCTGCACATGCAGCACAGGGATTTGCTAGAATTTCTGGACGTGTTGGTGTTGCTATGGCAACTTCAGGTCCAGGAGCAACAAACTTAATTACAGGTATTGCAGATGCACAAATAGACTCTACGCCTTTAGTATGTATAACAGGTCAAGTTCCATCTCATTTATTAGGTAGCGATGCTTTTCAAGAAACCGATATCGTAGGTATTTCTACACCTGTCACTAAATGGAATTGTCAAGTAACCAAAGCCTCAGAAATTCCTGAAGTTTTGGCTAAAGCATTTTATATAGCTAAAAGCGGTAGACCTGGCCCAGTATTAATTGATATTACAAAAGATGCCCAGTTTGGAGAACTTGATTTTAAATATGAAAAGTGTACAGGTGTACGTAGCTATATTCCTGTTCCAAAAACCAATTTAGAGTCTGTAAAAGCTGCCGCAGAACTAATTAATACCGCTAAAAAACCAATGATTGTTTGGGGACAAGGTATTATTTTAGGAAAAGCAGAAGAACAACTAAAAGCAATCGTTGAAAAGGCAGGAATCCCAGCAGCATGGACTATCATGGGCGCTTCAGCATTACCAACATCTCATCCATTAAATATTGGTATGGTAGGTATGCACGGTAATTATGCACCAAATAAATTAACTAATGAATGTGACGTATTAATTGCAATAGGAATGCGTTTTGACGACCGTGTTACCGGAAGTTTAGACACCTACGCAAAACAAGCAAAAGTTATTCATTTTGATATTGACCCAGCTGAGATTAATAAAAACGTACATGCAGATGTGGCTGTTTTAGGCGATTCTAAAGATAGCTTAACGCAATTGCTACCACTGTTAAATGAAAATTCTCATGAATCATGGCATCAAGAATTCAAAGATTTGTACGCCATTGAATACGATACTGTAATAAAAAATGATCTTCACCCAAGCAAAGAAGGCTTAACTATGGGTGAAGTTTTAAAAGAAATAAATATTCAAAGCAAAGGTAACGCAGCCATCGTTTCAGATGTAGGTCAACACCAAATGATTGCTTGTCGTTATTCAGAGTTTAACAAATCAAAAAGCAACATTACATCTGGTGGTTTAGGCACCATGGGATTTGCATTACCAGCAGCAATTGGAGCTAAAATGGCAGCACCAGAACGCGAAGTTGTTGCCATTATTGGAGATGGTGGCTATCAAATGAATATTCAAGAATTAGGTACAATTTTTCAGCAAAAAGCTGCGGTTAAAATTGTAGTATTAAACAATGAATTCTTAGGGATGGTACGCCAGTGGCAACAATTATTTTTTGATAAACGTTACGCATCTACCGAAATGACAAATCCGAATTTTGTAGCTATAGCAGAAGGTTATTATATAAAAGCTAGAAAAGTAACAAAACGTGAAGAATTAGCCGAAGCTGTAAAAGAAATGATAGCCTCAAAAGAATCTTATTTCTTAGAAGTTTGTGTAGAAAAAGAAGACAACGTATTCCCTATGATTCCTTCGGGAGCATCAGTTTCAGACATCCGCCTAAGCTAAATTTTACAAAAAATGAACGAAGACATAAAAACATTAACCATTTCAATTTATACTGAAAATAATATCGGTTTACTAAATCGTATATCTGCTATCTTTCAAAGAAGACATATCAATATTGAAAGCTTAACAACATCACAATCAGAAATTGAAGGCGTAAACAGATTTGTAATAGTAGTAGATATTACAGAATCTCAAGCAAAAAAAATAATCGGACAATTTGAAAAACAAATTGAAGTGATTCGCGCTTATTATCATACTGAAGAAGAAACTATTTATCAAGAATCTGGTATGTTTAAAATAAAGTCAGATCTACTTTTTGATGAGCCTCAAATTCAAAATATAATCAAAGAGAGTAACGCAAGAATTGTAACGGTAAATAAAGATTTTTTTGTTCTTGAAAAATCAGGCAGACGACAAGAAATAGAATTATTACGACGCGAATTAAATGCGTTTGGCATTATGCAATTTGTGCGTTCTGGACGTATTGCTGTTACAAAAGAAGAAATGAAAATAACCGAAATGCTTCAGGCATTCAATAACCAATAATTAACAATTAAATTAAAATGGGAAATTATTTTAACACCCTTTCATTAAGAGACAAATTAAACCAATTAGCAAAGTGTAGATTCATGGATTCTTCAGAATTTGAAGATGGTGTAAATGCTTTAAAAGGTAAAAAAATAGTGATTGTAGGCTGTGGTGCTCAAGGATTAAATCAAGGTTTAAACATGAGAGATTCTGGTTTAGACATATCTTACGCATTACGAGATGCTGCTATTACTGAAAAACGGGCATCTTATGTTAATGCATCTGAAAACGGTTTTACAGTAGGTACATACAAAGAGTTAATTCCAACAGCAGATTTGGTGTTAAATTTAACACCAGATAAGCAACATACCAATGTTGTAAATGCCGTAATGCCATTAATGAAACAAGGTGCTACACTATCATATTCTCACGGTTTTAATATTGTTGAAGAAGGCATGCAAATTCGTAAAGACCTAACGGTTATTATGGTGGCACCAAAGTGTCCTGGAACTGAAGTAAGAGAAGAATACAAAAGAGGTTTTGGTGTGCCAACTTTAATTGCGGTGCATGAAGAAAATAATCCAGAAGGAAAAGGCTGGGCGCAAGCTAAAGCCTATGCAGTAGCAACTGGTGGAGATAGAGCAGGTGTTTTAGCATCATCTTTTGTCGCAGAAGTAAAATCTGATTTAATGGGAGAGCAAACCATTCTTTGTGGGTTGTTACAAACAGGTTCTATTTTATGTTTTGATAAAATGGTAGAAGAAGGAATCGATGCAGGATATGCTTCAAAATTAATTCAATACGGTTGGGAGACTATTACAGAAGGTCTTAAATACGGCGGAATCACTAACATGATGGATCGTCTTTCTAATACAGCAAAAATTAAAGCTTTTGAATTATCGGAAGAATTAAAAGATATTATGCGCCCGTTATTTCAAAAACATATGGACGATATTATTGAAGGCCATTTCTCTAAAGGGATGATGGAAGATTGGGCTAATGACGATAAAGATTTATTAGGTTGGAGAGCAGCAACTGCTGAAACGGCTTTTGAAAAAACACCAGCAGGAGATGTTGAGATTTCTGAGCAAGAATATTATGATAATGGTGTATTAATGGTCGCTATGGTTAGAGCCGGAGTTGAATTGGCTTTTGAGGCCATGACAGAGTCTGGAATTATTGATGCCTCTGCTTACTACGAGTCGCTGCACGAAACACCACTTATTGCAAACACTATTGCAAGAAAAAAATTATACGAAATGAACAGTGTAATCTCTGATACAGCAGAGTACGGATGTTATTTGTTCGATCATGCATGTAAGCCTTTATTGGCAGATTTTATGAAAACCGTAGATACTGATGTTATTGGTAAAACCTATGCTGCTGATAATGGTGACGGTGTTGATAATGCAAGATTAATTGAAGTTAATGCAGCTTTAAGAAATCACCCAGTTGAAAAAGTTGGGGCATTTTTAAGAGCGTCAATGACGGCTATGAAGCCCATAGTTTAATATAAAATTTTATCCCACAAGGATTTCTGTGCTGAACTTATTTCAGTATATAACCTTACAGATATTTTTTAAAATACAATTAATGAATAAGGAGAAAACCACATATTTTCCTAATCTTAATGATATAAAGCTAGCTGCCGATACCATTAAAAATGTATCGGCAGTTACGCCTTTATATCCTAGTGTTAGATATTCAAACACGCATCAGGCTCATGTGTTTTTTAAACGAGAAGATTTACAACAAGTTAGATCGTATAAAATTAGAGGTGCTTATAATAAAATAAGCACTTTATCAAAAGAAGAATCCAAAAACGGTGTGGTTTGTGCTAGTGCAGGAAATCATGCCCAAGGCGTAGCACTATCATGTAAACTATTAAAAATTAATGGCACTATTTTTATGCCTGCACCAACACCTAATCAAAAAGTTGAACAGGTTAAAATGTTTGGAGGCGAGTACGTTTCTATCGTATTAAAAGGCGATACTTTTGATGATGCTTATCATTTAGCAATAACCGAATGCAAACTATTAAACAAGACTTTTATTCATCCTTTTAATGACAAAAAAGTTATTGAAGGACAATCTACCATTGCTTTAGAAATTTTAGAACAAACGACTAAACCTATAGATTATGTTTTTATAGCCGTTGGTGGAGGTGGTTTAGCAGCAGGTCTATCAACTGTTTTTAAAACATTATCTCCAAACACAAAAATTATTGGTGTTGAGCCAGAAGGCGCACCATCGATGTCGGTTTCAATAAAAAATAATAAAAATACCACATTAGAAAACATTGAAAAATTTGTTGATGGTGCAGCAGTAAAGCGTGTTGGCGATTTAACCTTTCCTATATGCAAGCAAAATCTTGATGCAATGATTACTGTTCCAGAAGGCAAAGTTTGTCAAACCATTTTAGATCTATACAATAGAGATGCTATTGTAGTAGAACCAGCAGGGGCGTTAAGTATTTCGGCTTTAGATTTTTATGCCAATGAAATAAAAGACAAACATGTAGTTTGTGTTGTTAGTGGTAGCAATAATGATATAACTAGAACATCTGAAATTAAAGAACGAGCCTTGTTATATGCTAATTTAAAGCACTATTTTATTATTAAGTTTCCGCAGCGCGCTGGTGCTTTAAAGGAGTTTGTTGTTGATATTTTAGGAGAGAATGATGATATTACTTATTTTCAATATGCTAAAAAAACAAATCGTGAAAATGGGTCTGCTGTAGTTGGTATTCAATTAAAAGCTTCATCAAATTTAGAACCACTAATTACCAAGATGAAGCAACATAATTTTTATGGTGACTACTTGAACAACAAACCCGATTTGTTTCAATTCTTAGTATAGATGTGGTGATATTTGTTTTAATAAAGCCCTCCAACATCATGTGCAAAACT
>NZ_CAXIBN010000052.1:0-18566 GCF_964021735.1 uncultured Wocania sp.
TAGAAATCACATCGCCTTCTTCTACTAAATTATCATCTAAAATACCAGCAACTATAGCATATGCCTGATATAAACTATCGGGTTGTATAGTTACAGAAGAATAAACGGACTCTGTTAAAGACGTTTTAATTGGTAGTACTTTATCCTCATTATTAAAACAGGAGGATATAATGAAAAGAAGTGTTATATACCGAAATAATTTCATGTGTTTATATCTATTATTTTTTATTGGTCACATGTAGTATCCATTTAATCAATCTCTTGGGTATCGATCTAGTTATGTATGCTTCATAATCAATAGGCTAGTTTTGCTTGTAGCAATAGGTATTCGTTTAAATTAATATGGTCAATCGCACCAACAAGTTTACTGTTTTCTAAAACTGGAAAAAACGGATGTTTTTCACTGTGTATTAATTTGTATATTTTATCAAGATTATCATTACTATTGACTATTTTGAAATTTGTATTCATAATATCTTTAACCAATATATTTTTATTGGAGTTATCTATGATATCTTGATGATAAAGTAAACCTTTGATGGTGTTGTTTTTAACTATAACAAAGTTATTTTCTGTACTAGATATCAATTTGTTTACCACTAAATCTATTGAGTCTTCAGGATTAAAAGTTGTAATATTTAGCATCATAGCTTCTTCAACACTATGTCCTTTAAGTAACCCTAAATGTTGCACCATTTGGTTTTCACTATAAGCCCCTAAAAAGATAAAGAGTGCAATTATTATTAAAAAAGGATTATACAGTAAGCCTATTAATAAGAATATAATTGCAATAAACTGTCCAATGCTCGAAGCTATTTGGGTCGCTTTTACACGATTCATTTTCGTGGCAAGCAAGGCTCTTAAAATACGACCACCATCCATTGGAAAAGCTGGTATAATATTAAAAATAACTAACCCTATATTGACTATAAATAGAAGAAATAGAAAATTTTGCCACGAAAAACTCATTAAAGTCTCAAAGGTTTCTGTGAAATTTAAATTAACAAATTCATTTACTGGCACAATAAAATAGAGCAATAATGCTATGATAACATTTACTAAAGGACCTGCTAATGTTACTAAAAGTTCTTGTTTAGGCGATTCTGGAATACGCTCTAAACTTGCTACACCACCTATAGGGAGCAAAGTTATTTTTTTGGTGTCTATCCCAAACCGTTTAGCGGTTAAGGCGTGCCCCAACTCGTGGAGTACTACACATACAAAAACAGCTAAGACTAATGCCACATTAAACAAAACGCTTTCGGCACTACCACCTCGCTTTAATTCGCTAAACACTATCCAAGCTATTAAAAAAAAGAATGTCCAATGTACTATAATTTTAATGTCCGAAATACTGCCTAAGTATAGGTTTGCTTTCATTTGTAATGACTTTTAGTTATTGGTATTTACTATTGTCCATTTCTTGTTTTCATTTATAACGGCATAGATACTATCTGAAATCTTTTTCGATGTTATTTTAGGTGGTTTTCTTATAAATTTTTTGTCTAAAACAATATTAATGCCTTTAGGATTTAAATAACTTTTAGTAGTTCCATTTTTATCTATTACAACTTCAAAATATCTATGCGAAATAATATTTTTGCCTAAAATTTCATTTCTACCAAGCTCTTCCTTAATTAGTTTTAACACAATAGCTTCTTTGTTGTTAAAGTTTGAAGCGTTTAAAAATTGGGGAGTAATAACCGTTTTTCCTATTTTGTCGATGTACCCAAAATATGTAATGCCTTTTCTTTTTTCAGAAATTAAACATCTATTACTTTTAAAAACAGGGTATTTGTAACCATCGGTTTTAGTTAATACCAAATCATTTCTAAAATGGATAACAATATTACCTTTACTATCTATAAAACCCCATGAATCGGCTTTTTTAACAGCCGATACACCATTATTGAATGGTGATACAAAGTCTAGCTCTTCTAGTGTTTGTGCTATAACAAAAACAGGAATTATTAGAAGCGTGAATAGCATTTTTTTCATGATTAAGAATTTTAGAATAGTAATCTAAAATAGCATGTTAGAATCTATTATAAAATGATATTCATCATGATGAATATGTTGAATATGTCTTTAAGAATGTTGATTTAAAATGAAAAGTAAATCGTTTTTTTGTAACACTCCAGATTGTCGCCAAACTTGTTTTCCGTTTATAAAAAGGATCATAGTTGGCACACCTCTAACTTGATATTTAGATGCTAAAGTTTGATTTTTATCAACATCAATTTTAACTATTTTAATACTATCAGCAAGCTCATCTTTCACTTCTTTTAAAATTGGAGTTAACATTTTGCAAGGACCGCACCAATCGGCATAAAAATCTATTAAAACAATTTTTTCAGATTGTATGATGTTATTAAAATTAGTTTTCATTATTGATGTTTTCGATAATATTTTTAAGCTTTATACTTACAGTTTTGGCTACTTCGTTTAGTTTCTCATTTTTTACAGCTTGCATAGTAACCATGGGATTGACAGCAGATACTTCAATAGAATTAGGCGACGTTTCTTGTACAATAATATTACAGGGTAACATAGAGCCAATTTTGTTCTCGACTTGTAATGCTTTATAAGCAAAAAGAGGATTGCAAGCTCCCAAAATTTTATACTTTTTAAAATCAATATTCATTTTGTTTTTTAAAGTTTGTTGCATGTTAATTTCTGTGAGTACACCAAAACCCTCAGCTTTTAGTAAGCTTATAACTTTTGCCTCTATTGTTTCAAAACTTCCTTTTGTAATTGTGCTAAAATAATAGTTCATAATCTTATTTTTTTAGTTCCATATCCAATTTTGCTAACATCATCAGTTCTGATTTGTTTAACCCAGAAAATGATATAGCAATGGCATGGGCAGTTTTTAATATCAGTTTTTTATTGTCGTCAGTAAATAAATTTTGATGTTCATTTTTGTAGTTTACAAAATCATCAAAGTATATTTTGGCATTCAGTTTTTCGTTTTTATTCAACCATTTAAAAACGTTAATCATTTGGTGAACCGCATTATTATAATATTCATCTCCATCACTATTAATTCCTAACCATTGCTGTTTTACTAAATCTTTAAGCGTGTCGAATTCTTCATTTCGCACTTGCTTATCTGCTGCGGCTATGGCATAAAACAACTTACCAAGATTTTGGTAAAACTGAGGCGATAATTTCTGCTTAGTTTCCATTTTTACAAAAAACTGAGGTTAAATATAAGTAGTTATTGAGTAATTATATATGATATAAATCAGTCTAATTAATGCAGTTTTTTTGTACTTTTAATATCCTATCCAAAAGGGTAATGTATTATGTTTCAGCAAGATCAAGAAATATTTAATATTCTATTAGAAATCGTTTCTGAAGGTGTAATAATTGTAGATAATCATCAAAAGATAATGGAAGTTAATACTTCTGTTGAAACTATTTTTGGGTATGAAAAAAATGAAATTATGGGCAAGGAATTAAATTTGCTTATTCCCTCTAATTATCATTCAAATCATATAGCGTATTTTGAAAAGTTTATCCAAAGCGGAAAACGCAGAAAAATGGGTGAGGCAACAGATATTTTTGCATTAAAAAAAGATGGTACTATTTTTCCTGTTGAAGTTGAACTGAATCCGTTTTCAATCTATAACAAAACTTATGTTATGGCTTTGGTTAAAGATATTTCAGAAAAAAAAGAGGTTGAAAAAAACCTTATGCTTCGCTCTAAAGCGCTACAATCTGCAAAGAACGGTATTATTATTACTGACGCTTTAAGACATGATAATCCTGTTATCTACTTTAATGAGGCTTTTCAAAATCTTACAGGGTATTCCGATGCTGAAATATTAAATCATAACTGCAGATTTTTACAAGGGAAAGATAAAAATCAGGCACCTCTTAAGAAACTTAGAGAAGCTATAAAAAAGGGTGAGAGTTGTCAAGCAACTCTACGCAACTACAAAAAAGATGGTTCCATGTTTTGGAATGATTTATACGTTTTTCCGATAGCAAACAACAAAGGTGTAGTTACAAATTTTATAGGTATACAAAATGATGTTACATTAAGAAAAAACTCAGAGGAAGAGCGTAACCACCTTGCAACTATTCTTAATGAATCTTTAAATGAAATCTATGTTTTTGATGTTGATACATTAAAATTTATTAATGTGAATTATGGGGCTCAAAAAAATATTGGTTACAGTCTTAAGGAATTGAAAAGCATGACTCCTTTAGACATAAAGCCTAAAGATAATAAGATTGAATTTAGAAGAACTATTGATGTTTTATTGAATAAAAATGTTGAAAAAGTTGAGTTTGAAACTATTCATAAACGTAAAGATGGTACTGAATACCCTGTGGAAGTACATTTGCAATTATCTAAATTAGGAGAAAAAGAAGTATTTGTTGCGATAATATTGGATATTACAGATCGCAAAAATTACACTACTAAATTAGAGAAAAAAGTAGAAGAAAGAACACAACAACTTAAAGTAGCTCTTAGTAAAGAAAAAGAACTTAATGAATTGAAAACTAAGTTTTTATCATTGGTGTCTCACGAGTTTAAAACACCTTTAAGTGGTATTTTAACATCTAGCCAGTTGCTTAGTAAATATCAATTAACTGAGCATCAAGATAAGCGTGATAAACACTTGAAAACAATAACTGATAAAGTTCATTTTTTAAATAATATTCTGAACGACTTTTTATCAATTGAAAAGCTGGAAACAGGAAAAGTAAATTATAAATTTAGTCATTTTAAACTCAGTAAGGTTGTTAATGAGGTGGTTTACAATGCAAATATGCTTTTAAAAGAAGGACAGCAAATAAAATATCCTGAAAATATTGATGATTTATCGCTGTATCAAGATGAAAAAATTATTCAGGTAATATTCTTTAATTTGTTGCATAATGCTATTAAATATTCATCGGAAGGCACTACTGTAGATTTACAAATTAAACAAGATAAAATATTAACTACGCTTATTGTAAAAGATGAAGGAATAGGCATTCCAGAAAAAGACCAAAAAAGTATTTTTGAACGGTATTTTAGAGCCGAAAACGTTATTAATATACAAGGGACGGGCATAGGCTTAAATATTGTTAAAAGTCATTTAGAAAACTTAGGAGGGACTATTTGTTTTGAAAGTGAAGAAGGAGTAGGGAGTACGTTTACAATAACTTTTCCAAATACTGCTAGATTATGAAAACTGTTTTACTCATTGAAGATGATACTGTTTTAAGAGAGAATACATCTGAACTTTTAGAATTATCTGGCTACAAAGTTTTAAAAGCTTCAAATGGAAAAGTGGGTGTGGCATTGGCCAAAAAACAACACCCAGATATTGTTATCTGTGATATCATGATGCCAGAACTTGATGGGTACAGTGTGCTGGAAAGGTTGTCAAAAAGTAAATTAACAAAATATATTCCATTTATATTTTTATCTGCAAAAACAGAGCGTGATGATGTTAGAAAAGGTATGAATCTTGGAGCAGACGATTATATAACCAAGCCATTTACAGAAGATGACCTGATTAGCGCCATTGAAAGTAGGTTGGCTAAAGTTTCCATTTTACAAGAATTGAATAGTTTACAAGATAGTTATACTAAACACCCTGGTGAAAATGAAATAAAAACACTAAACGATTTAAAAAACTTTTTTGATGATTATGGCGAGGAATTTGCGTTTAAAAATGAAGAAATAATTTACCGTGAAGGAGATCATTCAAACTATATATATTTAATTAGTAAAGGTGCCGTAAAATGTCACAGAATAGATGACCAAGGCAAAGAACTTGTAACAACTTTGTTTAAAGAAGATGATTTATTTGGTTATACCTCGTTTACTCAAAACATTCCGCATAAAGAAACCGCAACTGCCATTGCAGACACTAATTTATTGGGCGTTTCAATTATGGATTTTAATGATATTATTAATAAAAATCATAAAGTTGTATTGGAACTCGTTGACCTTTTAACGGATGATTTGTCTGTGGTAAAAGAGCAACTTATACAAATGGCTTATGGTACAGTTAACCAAAAAACGGCAGCTACTATTTTAAAATTTGCCAAAAAAATCAATCGTAAACCAGATGATCCCATAAAAATCTCAAGAAACGATTTGGCTAGTGTTGCTGGAATTGCACCCGAAACCTTAATTAGGGCTTTAACAGAGTTTAAAAAACAGGGCATTATAAAAGCCGAAGGAAGAAATATTAAGGTTTTAGATATTCAAAAATTGGAGCTTATTTCTTAGCTTTAGTTTTCAATAACTTTAACATGATTAATATCATTTTATCCAAAATGACTTAGCTGTATATTGGTACATGTAAAGATGCTGTTAAATGAAAAATATATTACTACCCACAGATTTTTCAGAAAATTCATGGAATGCCATTAAATACGCCATTGATTTTTTTGGAACTGAAGTTTGCAATTTTTATTTACTACATATAAATAGGTTTGACAACTTCATGTTAAATGATATGCCACATATGGCTCCAGAAAAGACTATAGAAGATGTTTATATTAAACCTACAAAATTAGAATTGCGTAAAATTTTAAGACAGATTAACGAACAGTTTTTGCCTAATAAAAAGCATAGGTTTTATACTGTTTCTGAGTATGGATTTTTTATAGAATCTATTAGAAAACATGTGGAAGATAAAAGTATAGATTATATTGTTATGGGTACTAAAGGGGCTTCTGGTTTAAAAAAAATTATAATTGGTAGCAACACAGGTGATGTAATTACTAAAGTAAAATGCACCACTTTAGCTGTACCAGAAAATGCACAATTTATAAAATTGAAAGAAATTGCATTTCCTACAGATTTTTCATTAACCTACAACTTACAGGTGTTACAGCCCATTCTTAATATTTTGGAAACTAGTAAATCTAAGTTAAGAATTCTTCATATTAGTAAAAAGAAAGCAGATTTAAACAATGACCAGCATAAAAACAAAGAATTATTGGATGACTATTTTAGTCATTTAAAGTGTAGTTTTCATTTTTTGACCAATAAAAAAATAGAGGATGCCATACAATGTTTTGTAGAAAGCAGAGATATAAATATGATATGTATGGTTGCAAAAAATCTAAATTATTTTCAGCAAATTTTATTTCACTCTAAAGTTGAAGCAATAAGTTATCATACAGAAATACCTTTTTTGGTACTGCATGAAAAAAACTAAAATATTATGGACAATTCAATTTTTTTAGCAAAGTTTTGGGGCTGGTACCTTATTATATTTTTCTTAATATTAAGCTTAAACCCAAAGCGCATCAAACAAATTTTTAATGATTTAAATGATGAAAAATTTCTAATTGTTTCATCTTTTATGGCCATTATTGTAGGTTTGCTAAATGTTTTGTTTCATAATATTTGGGAGCCAAACTGGAAACTTCTTATAACGCTTATTGGATGGACTTCACTTTTTATAGGTTTATCCTTGTTTATATTTCCAAAGCGCACAGTAGTTATTCTAAAGTTTATTAATGTAAAATTAGTACAACTCATTTATATCTTGTTATTTTTTACAGGTGTGTTTTTGTTAAATATTGTTTATAGAGTTGTACCTGTTTAATTTTTTTAACTGATGGATAGATGCAGTAAAGTAAATTAGCATCATAATTAATACGTTCTTTTGCATAACGCAGTTTAAAAACCTTGGAGTTTAATGGGTGTGGTTTAGTTTAATTAATTCTTTATTTATTGTTTTTGTAATAGGTTGGTTTGAGGTTAAAAATAAACAATAAAGGAATGGAACAGAAAGCTTAAGCTTCCTGTTTCATTCAAAAAAACTGAAGTGTTAATAAGTGTATTTTTTAAAACTGATGGATATCATTTCCTATAGAAAAATAGTAAATTATATTAGTGCCATTGTTAAGAAGTTCTTTAACATGATTATATAAAACATAGGTATTGTTGTTGCAAAATGATGATACCAAAACAAAGTGTTTAAAGCTATTGTTAGGCAGGAAAACCTCGATGTTGTCTTTAGTAATAGAGAGTATATCGTAGAAAACCAAAAGCTCAGTGATGAAATTAAATACTTTGGAAAAACAGGAAGTTTTGGCTTCCTGTTTTTTATTTAAAGAGTGGCTATTAATCAATTCGCATACTTAATATTGTGGATAAAAAAAGGGAGTGTTTTATTTAAGCATTCCCTTTTCTTATTTTCAGCTAAAGCATTTAATTTAATAGTAATTATAATAAAGTGTTTAATCTGATATATATCATTGTGCTTTAGCGGTTTAGTGTTTATTTTTCAAGGTAATACTTATAGCCATGAGAAAAATATTAGTTCCTACCGATTTTTCCGAGAATGCAATGAATGCTTTAAAATATGCTACAGAATTATTTAAGTATGAGGTTAGCGAATTTTACATTATGCATGCTTATAAAGACGATATTTATTCTGATGAAGCTTTATTATCTAGAAAAACATTGGATGAAGTTACAGCCATAATCAGTAAATCATCTAAAGAACAACTTAAAAATATCAAAAAAACTATTGTAGGTATTTCTCCAAACCCTAGGCATGTTTTCAATATGATTCCTGCAAATAATATGCTTTTGGATGAAGCCGATAAAATTGTAGATAAGCAAAATATTGATATAATTGTTATGGGAACTAAAGGTAAGGCCGACGAGAGTAAATTAACCTTTGGAAGTAACACTTTACAAGTTTTAAAGCACGTACAATGTCCTGTATTAGCCATACCAAAAAACTATAAATATACACAACCCAAGCACATTCTTTTTCCAACAAATTATATGATACCTTATAAAAGGCGAGAGTTGAAATTACTTTGCGAAATGATATCGCCTTATAGAGCTATAGTGGATATGCTTTACATTTCTAAAAGTAGTAAGCTATCACGTAGACAGCAAGATAATAAAGACTTTATCAAAGAGGAGTTATGCAAAAACACTACAAATTTCAAAATAGAGAACAGCAAACATATTATTAATTCAATTTACAAATACATTAAAAAGCACCCTATTGATATGCTTGTAATGGTAAATACAAAACATTCTTTTTTAGAAAATATCTTGTTTCAATCTACTATAGATGAATTGAGTTTAAATCTGGATATTCCATTTTTAGCATTACAGAATATGAAACGCAGTTAAGTATAAATTAAAATTTAAAATCATGAAAAAAATTCTTCTTCCTACAGATTTCTCCGAGAACTCTTGGAACTCAATAACTTATGCTTTACAACTTTTTAAGAGTGAGACTTGCAAATTTTATTTATTAAATGCATATACACCAGTGGTATATCATGTAGAGTATGTGTTAGTAAACCCAGCACAATATGGTTTAGGTGATGCGGTTAGGGAAAATGCCTTAAAACAATTAGATCATTTTAAAACTAGAATAACCGCAGAATATAAAAACCCAAAGCATACCATAGAAACTATGGCTGCATTTAACACGCTGATTTCAGAAATTAAAGACGTTGTTGAAAAAAAAGATATAGATTATGTGGTTATGGGAACTAAAGGTGCTACTGGTGCTAAAGAAATTTTATTTGGTTCAAATACTGTACATGTATTTAAAAATGTAAAATGCCCCGTAATAGCCATACCAGATGGTTTTGGTTTTGAAAAACCGCATGAGATTTTGTTTCCTACGGACTATGAAATTAATTATAAGGAATATCACTTAAAACCTATAATTGATATTGTTTCACTCTTTAATGCTAGAATAAATGTATTAAATGTTTCTTACGGATATGATTTGTCTGAAGCACAAAAAACACACAAAAAAATACTGGAATCATATTTTAAAAGTGAAACATTTTTAAGCCATAGTGTAAGTAATCAGAATGTTTCAGAAGCGATAACAAATTTTCAAATAAAGTCTAAAATAAACTTGTTGATTATGATTAGTAACAAGCGTTCATTTTTTGAGAATTTGTTTTTCAAAAATACTATAAACCAAATAGGGTTTCATTTAAATATTCCTTTTTTGGTAATTCCAGCTAAAACGGTAAAAACTTGAATCATGAAACGACACATTTTACTACCAACAGATTTTTCAGATAACTCATGGAGTGCTACTGTGTATGCATTAAAACTTTTCGCTGAGGTAGAATGCACATTTTATTTTTTAAACTCGACAATAATAAAAGTATCAACGCTATCTAATCTTTCAAATAAGTTATTAAAAGCTATGCTGGATGACGCTATGAAAGAATTATTGGATTTAAAGGCATTGGCAGAAAGTAGTAATGCTAATCCAAACCATGACTTTCGAATAATTTTAAGCTCTGAAGATTTAAAAAAAACTATAAAAACAGCCATTAGAGAATGGGATATAGATTTGATAATTATGGGGACTAAAGGGGCTACTGGAGCTAAAGAATTTTTCTTTGGCAGTAATACAGTACATGTAATAAAATCTATAAAAAACTGTCCAGTGTTAGTTGTGCCAGAGGAGTTCGATTTTATTACTCCAACGCAAATAGCGTTTCCAACAGATTTTAATCGGTTTTACGATAATAAAGAATTACAGCCTATAAAACAATTAGCAGATTTGTATAATTCTAAAATTAGAATTGTTCATATTAATGATGAAGAAGAATTAAATGATATACAAGAGTATAATATAACTATGTTGCAAAAGCATTTAAGCGATTATGAACACAGCCTTCATTGGATGCCTAAGTATGCAAAAAAGACAAAAGAAATTAATGACTTTATTGAGGAGTTAGATATTAACATATTAGCTATGGTAAATTACAAACACAGTTTTATTGAAAAAATTATAAACGAACCTGTGATAAAAAAGATAGGGTTTCATCCCATTGTACCATTTTTAGTTATACCAGAATGAGCTGATACATATCATTGCACCCATCGATGTTAAAATTTAATTTATGTGATGAACTAAAAGATAAATCTCATGAAACGTAAGATACTATTACCAACAGATTTTTCAAAGAATGCGTGGCATGCTATAAATTATGGCATTGAATTGTATAAAAGTGACCGATGTGATTTCTATATTCTAAACGTGTTTTCTGCCACAAGTAATATTGTAGATAGTTTAATAAACATGGAGCCTGGGAGTGAAATGTATGAAACAGCGAAATTAAATTCGGAAAACGGATTAGCAAAAGTTTTAGATATGATTGCTTTTAGGAATCATAAAAATCCAAAACATAATTTTAAAACTATCTCTACATTTAATAATGTAGTTGAAGCTATTAAGAATATAATTGAAGAAAAGGATATTGAAATGATTATTATGGGTACCAAAGGAGAAACTAACTACCGAAAAGCTGTTTTTGGTAGTACGGCTATAAATACTATGGAAAAAGTACGTAATTGTCCAGTAATAGTAGTTCCTGAATTTGGTAAACAAAATTTACCAAAAGAAATTGTATTCCCAACTAGTTATAAGACGCATTTAAAAAGACGAGAACTTAACTATTTAATTGAGCTTGCCGAAAATTGTAAGGCGTCTATTAGAATTCTTCATGTTTCCGAAGAAGACAGACTAGATAAAAATCAACTCAATAATAAAAAGCTTTTAGAGGAGTATTTTGAAAATATTGATTATTCTTTTCATACACTCAGTCCTGCAAAAGTACATACAGCTATTAGTTGTTTTGTTGAAAGTAGAGAGAGTGACATGGTCGCTTTTATTAATAAAAAACATCTATTTTTTAGAAGTATGTTAACACGACCTTTGGTAAAAGAAATAGGCTATTTCTCTAAGGTACCAATATTAGTAATGCATGATTTAAGAAACTAAAAGGAATGTCTAATCTTAATAATGTAAAAAAAACAAAAGTTGGTGTTTGGTTAGATAAAAAAAACGCCATTATAGTGACACTTTATAATGGAGAAATAAGTATTAATACGATATTGTCTAACATAGAGGATTATCATATTCATGGTGGTTCTGGAACACGATTAAAAGGCGGTCCGCAAGATGTTGTTCAAGACAGTAAATACTTAGAGCGAGAAAAGCATCAACTAAAAAGATATTTTAATGATATCATTACAAAAATCAAACGAGCTCATGTAATCGTAATTTTTGGTCCAGCAGAAACTTATACTAAATTAAGCAAGGAGTTAATAAATCATCATAAAGATTTAAGCAAAAAAGTTAAAGATGTTGTAAAAATAGACAGCATGACCAAACGGCAAGTTATAGCTTGGGTAAAAGCATTCTTTAAAGAGAAGAGATTGTAGTTGTTTATAAACTCAAATTTTATAGTATTATGGAAACCAGTACAATTAAAATCATTAAATCCTCAGGTGATAAAGTAAAATTTTCATTAGAAAAATTAAAAACATCTTTAAAACGAACTGGGGCAGACCAAATAACGGTTAATCAAATTATTGATAAAGTAAGAGATGAATTGTATCAAGGTATTTCTACCAAAGAAATATATAATAGAGCGTTTGCTCTACTTAAAAAGAAGGAAAGCTATCTGGCATCAAAATACAAACTAAAAAAAGCCATTTACGAGTTAGGGCCAACAGGTTTTCCTTTCGAGCGTTTTATTAGTTCTGTACTTAAATATTCTGGGTATAAAACTGAGGTCGGCAGAGTTTTGCAAGGGCAATGTGTAACTCATGAAATAGATGTTATGGTGCAAAAGAATAATGAAACTACTTTGATTGAATGCAAATTTCATAGCGAACAAGGTCTTAATTGCAACGTCAAGATTCCGCTTTATATTAATTCACGCTACAACGATATAAAAGCCCATTGGAATAGAAACAATTCTAAAAACAATCTTGTACTAACAAAAGGTTGGGTAGTAACCAATACGCGCTTTACAGAAGATGCCATACAGTATGGCAAGTGCTCAAATCTGTATTTGTTAAGTTGGGATTACCCCAAGAACGATGGATTGAAGGACCGAATAGACCGCTTGGGATTGTATCCAGTTACAGTTTCAACATTACTAACAAATAGAGAAAAACAATTTCTGTTAAGCAGAGATTTGGTTTTGTGCAGAGAATTAATTGGTGATACATTTTATTTAGACCATTTAGGGATTTCTGAAATAAGAAAGCAAAAAATTTTAAATGAAATAAAAATGTTGTGTAACACTTAAAATTCCACAGATGGAAAATTTTGCAAGAATTATTTTTTTAGGAGCAGCTGGTGTGGTTACGGGCTCAAAATTTCTTATTGAAACCTCAGAGAGAAATATATTAATAGACTGCGGGATGTTTCAAGGTTTAAAAGAATTAAGAGAACTTAATTGGAGTAATTTACCTGTAGATGTTACAAGTATTGATTTGGTATTACTAACACATGGACATTTAGACCATGTAGGCTATTTACCCAGATTATTAAAACAAGGATTTAGGGGTAAAATTATTGGTACTGCGCCAACTTTAGCTATTGCAGAAATCATTTTAAAAGATAGTGCTAAAATTCATGAAGAAGACGCCAAAAAAGCAAATAAAGATAAATTCACCAAACATAACCCAGCATTACCATTTTATACCAAGTTTGAAACAGAAAAAACCATAGCACAATTTCAAGTTGAGCTACCAGATAAGTGGATAAGGCTTTCAGAACATATATCATATCGCTTTCAATATAATGGGCACATTATTGGAGCTACTTTTATTGAATTGGATATAAACGGAAAGCGCTTTGTGTTTTCTGGCGATATTGGAAGACCAAACGATTATTTATTAAATGATCCGAAAAAACCAGAATGGGCAGATTTTTTATTTGTTGAAAGTACCTATGGTAATAAGCTACATCCAAAAGATAATGTTGAAGATATTTTGTCACAACTCATAAACGAAACCATTCACAAAAAAGGTAATTTAATTATTCCAAGTTTTGCTGTAGAGCGTTTGCAAACACTCATGTATTTACTTTGGGAGCTTTACAAAAAGAATAAAATACCCAACATTCCTATTTTTATAGATAGTCCAATGGGGAATAATGTTTTAGAAGTATTTCGGCGTTTTCCTAAATGGCATAAATTGTCTTTGGCAGATTACAATGCTATGTGCAATCATATAAATATTATTCAATCTTATAAAGAAACCTGGGAAACCATTGATGATAAACGGTCCAAAATAATTATTGCTGGTAGCGGTATGGTAACTGGTGGGCGTGTGCTTACATATTTGCAACAACTTATTGACGAACCATCAACTACAGTTTTACTTGTTGGCTATCAAGCAGAAGGCACAAGAGGCAGGCAGTTACAAGACGGCGTTCATGAAATTCGCTTTTTTGGAAAATATTACCCTGTAAAAGCTACCATTAAACATATTGAAAGTCTTTCGGCGCATGCAGACCAAAACGATTTATTGAATTGGATGAGTAATATTAAAAATACTCCAGAAAAAGTCTTTTTAGTTCATGGTGAGTCTATGGCTTTAGATGGATTTCGAGTAAAAATAAAAAACACTTATAATTGGCAAGTTAATATACCTAAACTTACTGATGTTGAAAAAATATTGATATAAAACATATGAAAAATGGAAGCCCTAATACCCAAATACCAAAGTTTCAATATTGATAAATCTATTGAAGAATTACAATATAATACATTAAAAGAGCAAACTAGTCTGGAAAATTTGAAATTTGAACTTTACTTTTATAAAATGCTATTGAGTAAACCTATTTTTAAACCCCATTTTATGAATTTATATGAAAGGCTAACCAAGTTTAAAAATGAGATAGATACTATGAATAAAAATGTCGTTTCACTTTTAAATGACTTAAGCAATCACGCACATCAAATAAGAAAAAAAATGGAGTGTGATGATTTGGTTTGCGATAATTTCTTCGTTAAAAAACATGATGAAATTGAACTCAAGGTTTTCAACTTTAAGACTAAAATTTTCAATTTCAAATTCAGGTTATTTCAATACCTAGAAAGTGTTATGATTAACTAAAATTTTAACAAAAGAGGTTCAGTTGTAATCTAACTGACTGATATATATCATTGTAAAAATTTGTTTCTGTAAATATATTAGTATTGAAAAATAAGTTTAACCTAAATATATATTATTATGACAACATTAATGAAACGCAGAAAAAAAAGAAATGGATTATCGCCATTTGAAAGCCAATTATTAACGCCTTGGAGTAATAGTCTTTTAAGACCATGGGGAAGTAGATTATTTCCTTCTAATTTAAGAAACATTGTAAGATTTGATGATATTTTCAGTGATGATTTCTTTGAAGAGGATAGTTTAATGCCAGCTATAAATGTAAAAGAACATGACGAAGATTTTGAAATTGAATTAGCAGCTCCAGGATTTAACAAAAAAGATTTTGAAGTAACTATTGAAGAAGACGTACTTCATGTGTGTGGTGAAAAAGAAGCTGAAAAAGATGAAAAAGAGGATGATTATTCTCGTAAAGAGTTCAGCTATAAATCTTTTAAAAGATCTATGATGCTACCACCTTCGGTAGATTTAAACCAAGATGTAAAAGCAGTTTATAAAAATGGAATTTTAAAAGTGAAACTCCTTAAAAAAGAAGAGGAGGCTCAACAAGAACCTGCTAAAAAGGTTATTGAGGTTAATTAATTTCTATCTAGCAAAAAGTTATAGACTTAAACTCTATAACTTTTTGCTTTTTAAATTTTAAAATCATGAAAACAAAAAGCAAAAACCCTAAGTATGTCGCATGGTTAAATACTGAAACAATGCATAATACATCTAAAAAATGGTTGTCTGAGTTAGAATTTACTAAAGATGAACAACTATTTTTTGATGATCTTATAAAATCATATACGCTACAACTTATTGACTCGAAGCATTTTACTGAGAGTAAAAATGTTGTAAATCAGCTAGTTAAACTTAAAAAGGAAACAGATGGGTTGATAGAAACTATAAAGTTACATGAAAGGGAATTAAAAATAATGGTGGATGGCATAGATCAAATTGAACTAGAAAAAGCTTATAGAGATAAACATGGAAAATTGATTATTACCGTATCTAATTTTTTAGAAGATTATAGAACACTAAAAATGCGTTTATTTGCTTTGGTAAAAGGAGTTTTAAAGGATAATAAGCAAAAACGATTGCTCCAATAAGAAAAAAAATGAAATATACAATTGTAATATTACTTGGGTTATTTACTGTAGGCTGTTCTACTACAGAATTGGTTGAAAATTGGAAAAATCCAGATATAGAATCATACAGTCCTAATAAAGTTTTATTAGTAGGCATGACTTCTAATGTTGAAGCAAGACGGCAATTTGAAAAGCAACTACAAAATGAATATGCCTCTAGAGGCATAGAATCTGTAATGAGTTTAGAGCTTTTTGAGTCTACATTTACCACAGATAAAAAGACAGAAGAAGAACTAAAAAGGCTTGAAAACAATCTTATAAATGATGGTTTTGATACAGTATTGTTTACAAAAGTAATTGGTGTTCAAGATGAAATTGCATACAAGAAAAATTATGATGATTATGATAGTACTTACAGGAAATTTAGTGATGATTATTTAAAATATCAAGATGCTTTCTATAACCCAGATTATTATGAGGAATATACTGTTTACCATACCGAAACATCTATGTATTGTATTTGTCCAACTAAAGATAGGGAGCTTATTTGGAAAGGTTACATAGATATTATGGATCCAGAATCGATTAATGTGACTGTAAACGATTATGTAAGATTGGTAATTGTTGTTATGGAAGAGCTACAACTTATAAATCCTATACTTTTAGAAGACAACATAGATGATGAAGAAGCAATTAAATAATATAAATTTAAAGATAAATAAGATTATTACTTTGGTTTTGGTTTTAATGGCTTTAAGTTGTTCGTCAACAAAACTAACTAAAAGTTGGAAAAATCCAGATTATTATACATTTAATCCTAAGAAAGTTTTGGTTGTTGGCGTTACTCCAAATTATGAAGCACGAAAAGCTTATGAATTTCAGCTTATCACCGAATTAAATGCTAGAAAAATAAATGCACTTCAAAGTGCTGTGGTTTTTGAGAAATCATTTCAAGATTCTAAACAAACTGAAAAAGATATTGAAGCAGAAATAGATAGATTACTTTTAAATGGTTATGATACTGTTTTAGTCTCTTTAGTAAAAGGTGTTGATAGTAAGGAATCTTATGCCAGTGATTCTCCAAAAACGGATTATCATTTAAGAAAGTTTATAGGATATTATTTATTATATCAAGATGATTATTTTAATCAAGATTATTATAGCAGATATAAAGTTTTTAAAATAGAAACATCTGTTTATAATTTAAAAAAAGAATCAGATAAGTCCTTAGTTTGGAGAGGCTCTTTTGATTTGATAGATCCAAATAGCACAAATAAAATTATCGATTCTTATATAAAAAAACTCATCAAAGCTTTAGAAAAAGATAAAATAATTCCAGTTGTATAAGTAAAATGGAATTATTAATTAAACACTTATCAAATTGTGCTAACTAGATATCTACCTATTTTTATAATATTTTCTCTTATTGCAGAAATATTAGGAACAATAGGTGGTTTTGGTTCTTCAGTATTTTTTGTACCTATAGCTAATTTTTTTTTCGACTTTCAATCTGTTTTAGGCATTACGGCATTATATCATTTGTCTAGTAATCTGTCTAAAATTGTGCTATTCAAAAAAGGAATTGATAAAAAAATCATAGTCTCTTTGGGTATTCCGGCTATTTTATTTGTAGCTTTAGGTGCCTATTTTAGTCAGTATTTCAATCCTAAAATAATGACCTATATTTTAGGGTTCTTCTTAATCATTTTAAGTTTACTATTTCTCATTTTCAAACAACTAAAAGTGCTTCCAAAAACAAGAAATGCTATTATAGGTGGCTCGCTTTCAGGGTTAAGCGCAGGACTATTAGGTACAGGTGGAGCCATTAGAGGTATAACTTTGTCAGCTTTTAAAATGAATAAAGATAAATTTATTGCAACTTCCGCTGTTATAGATTTAGGGGTAGATTTTAGTAGAACTGTTGTATATTATTTTAATGGTTATATGCATAGGCATGATTTATATTTAGTACCTATTTTAATTTTGGTAAGTATTATTGGAACTTGGATAGGAAAAAAAATACTCGATGAAGTATCTCAAGAGCAGTTTAGAAGTTTTGTGCTAGTTCTTATTTTAATTATTGGCATTATTAGTGTTACTTTTTACTCATAGAGTAACACACTTCAATACAGAATCCATATTGATATTATGATAGGCGATTAATTCTTTTAATGTTTTCTGATGGTCATCTTCACCTAAGTAACTCGCTTTAATAGATGCAAAAAAACGGACTAAAGTGAGCCACCTAGATATCAGTAGGTGAAAGTGAGTCATTAAAAAGTTGACTTTCTAAAATAACTGCTTTTACAATGATTCAATACTTAATTTTTTTCGTCTTTAATAAACCTATAAACAAAATTAAAACTAGCTTAGCTTAAATGCTAACAGGTATAAAAGATGAACAAGCAATCTTATTGCTATTATTGAAGCTGAATGCATTTAGTTAAAAAAGAAACCACTTCAATTACCAAGCTATAAATTACAGTAGAATTTCTAAATGTATTTATATTTAAAGCGTAGATGTTATACTTAGGTGAAGGCTTAATGTT
>NZ_CAXIBN010000053.1:0-18275 GCF_964021735.1 uncultured Wocania sp.
AATTAAGGTTGTGGTATCTTTATTTTAATTCTTCAAAAAACGATTCATTTTCTTCAAAAGCGGTGCCAATAACTACTAAATCTGCTCCAGATGAATATGCGTTTTCTAATTGTTGCTTATTTTTTATTCCACCGCCAACTATCAGAGGAATGCTTAAGTTTTCTTTTACTCGACTAATAATTTCAGAAGTCACAGGATTCAACGCTCCACTTCCAGCCTCTAAATACATAAGTTTCATGCCTAATAACTCGCCTGCTTTGGCAGTATCAGCTATTTTTTGAATGGCACATCTATCTATAGCTTTTGTTTTTGTTACACGCTCAACCGCTGTTTCTTTACCACTTTCAATTAAAACATATCCTGTAGATATTATTTCTAGTGATGTGTTATTTAATTTGGGAATAGCCTCAACATGCTTGCCAATTAAATAGTCTGGGTTTCTACCAGAAATTAACGATAAAAATAAAAGGGCATCGGCTTTGTTTGTTATTTGATGAATAGCTCCAGGAAATAAAATAACTGGTAATTTAGTGTGCTTTTTAATTTCAAAAACTAATGTTTCAGTCGCTTCAACTTCAACAGTACTACCTCCAACAAAAATATGAGTAGCTATAGATTGATTTACTTTTTTAAAAAAACGAGTAACATGTTTAATATGAAATTTATCAGGGTCGATTAAAACGGCTAATAATTTTTCTTTAACAGAAATTGATTTTATTATGTTTTGATATATCTTTCTATTTGCCACAAATACACGAATAATTTTCTCTACTCTTTTCTTTATTCTCTTTTCTAAATTAAGCCATAGCATACGCACAAGTAAAACCTTCAAACTCCAAAAAGTGAATATTATATCTGTGTTTTTTAGTTTTATAATCAATCCAAGCAACCGTTTCATCATCCTTAATACTAAAAGGAATTACCAAACAGTGTTTTTTAAAGCTCAATCCTGGCTTTGCATAAAGTTTATATAACGATTCCTTTACACACCAAATAGTGGTTAGTTTTTTTATGTAATTTTTATCGTTTTCATTCAAATAATCGAACTCGTAATCAATAAATTTATGTGCGATAATATTAATTTTATCTCGTTGTTTTTCAATATCTATTCCAATAATTAAATCACTTATTATAACTGCTGAAAAATTAAATGAATGTGTTATAGAAATTTGTTTACCATCTTTTAAGTGAGGTTTTCCATTCTCATCATAAAATAAATCGGCATCGGTATATCCAAACTCTTCTAATAATTTCCGGACACTTAAAAATCCGCGCTGATGCATCTCACTTTTCATACCCAAAACACGCTCTAAACTATTAGATTTTAAAATAACAGACTGGAATAAATCGGCATAAGACTCAGAAATCTTCCAGATTTTAACAGTAGTTTGTGAGTTTGGAGTAATGGTTTTATACAGCGGCATTTATTATTCTGAAAGTTATTGATTATCTTTGCACAGTCTAAGACATGTAGCAATTTTTGATAAGCGAATTTAACTATTTTTAAGTGCTAAAACAAAGTTGTTATGCTTTTAAAACAATAAGAAAAATACTATGAGTACAAAAACAATTCCTTACGTAGCAAATAAAGTAAAAGATATATCGCTTGCAGAATGGGGACGAAAAGAAATAGAGTTAGCAGAAGCTGAGATGCCAGGATTAATGAGTTTACGCGAAGAATACGGAGATTCACAACCACTTAAAGGTGCTCGTATCGCAGGCTGTTTACACATGACTATACAGACTGCAGTTTTAATTGAAACATTACAAGCTTTGGGAGCTGAAGTAACTTGGAGTTCTTGCAACATATTCTCAACACAAGATCAAGCTGCTGCTGCAATTGCTGCTGCTGGAACTGCGGTTTACGCATGGAAAGATATGACCGAAGAAGAATTTGATTGGTGTATCGAGCAAACCTTATTCTTTGGTGAAGATAGAAAACCACTTAACCTAATTCTTGATGATGGCGGAGATTTAACCAATATGGTTTTAGATAAATACCCAGAATTAGCTGCAGGAATTAAAGGTTTATCTGAAGAAACAACAACAGGAGTTCACAGATTATACGAGCGTGTAAAAAACGGAACCTTACCAATGCCAGCCATTAACGTAAACGATTCTGTTACAAAATCTAAATTCGATAATAAATACGGTTGTAAAGAAAGTGCGGTTGATGCCATTCGTCGTGCTACCGATTTAATGTTAGCTGGAAAACGCGTTACCGTTTGTGGTTATGGCGATGTTGGAAAAGGTACAGCAGCCTCTTTTAAAGGTGCAGGAAGTATAGTAACTGTTACAGAGATTGATCCTATTTGTGCACTTCAGGCTGCCATGGATGGATTTGAAGTTAAAAAACTAGAAACCGTTGTTGCTAATTCTGATATTGTAATTACCACTACAGGGAATAAAGACATTGTTCGTGCAGAGCATTTTAAGGCTATGAAAGACAAAACCATAGTGTGTAATATTGGTCATTTTGATAACGAAATACAAATGGCATGGTTAAATGATAACTACGGCAATACTAAAAACACTATTAAGCCACAAGTTGATAAATATACTATTGACGGAAAAGATATTATCATACTTGCCGAAGGGCGTTTGGTAAATTTAGGATGCGCCACTGGCCACCCAAGTTTTGTAATGAGTAACTCGTTTACTAATCAAACTTTAGCGCAAATCGAGCTTTGGAACAACGCTGATGCTTACCAAAATGATGTATACATGTTACCAAAACATTTAGATGAAAAAGTAGCAAAATTACACTTAGAAAAAATTGGGGTGGAGTTAACCGAATTAAAACCATATCAAGCAGAATATATTGGTGTAACGGTTGGTGGACCTTATAAGCCAGAGCATTATAGATATTAAATTCCTTTGAAAAAAGGAATCTTATAAAACACAAATCCCAAGCAGCAATGTTTGGGATTTTTTCTTGGGCGTTACCACAAGGGTCGGACTTTCACTACTCGCTCCCTCCTGTGTCGGGGAGCTCAAACATACCGGCTCAATCCATAACGCACTTAACTTGCGGTTGTCAAGTTTTAATTTGCAGTTGTGTTTTATATCTGCGAATTTTATTGATCAGGACATTAATAATTTTAAGTAAGTTTTTACAACATTTCATATGTTATATCCGCATGTTGTGTATAGTTCTTTATAGTTAATTTTCTATAATTCCGTCATTACCCTCAATTCTATTGTCGTCAATTTTCCATTTTTTTAATGACATTAAATAAGGGTCTAAATTTCTTCTAAAATCCAATATGATACTATCTAAAAGCTCTTTATTCCTTTCAGTTTTAAGAATGAATCTTGGATTTGAGCCCATTGATTTTCTATTCATATAAGGATGAACAAAAATACTACTGGTAACTTTTGTAACTTCAATATCTGGCGTGAAGTCTGTAAAAGTATCTTTTCTTTTAATTCCTCCAGATATATGTTCGTATTCATCATAATTCCCATAAGCTTTGAACAAAATCAAGTTAGATTGAAAGAATATTTCTGTGTTAAAAAATATGAATAGGTCATACACCAACCTACTACCAAAAAAATAAAGTGCAGTACCAAATAAAATTAGAAATAAACTCAAAAGAATGTTTGGTGAATATTGTGAAAGACTAGTCAAAGTGCCTTGATTAAATGTTTCGATATTAAGATTCGGAAAGTTTAGGATACCTACAAAAAAAACAACTATTCCTGTACAAATTAGAATTGTCCCAATTAAGTAAATTGATGACAAATTCTTTTCAATTCCTTTGTTATATTTTGTAGATACTATTTCTGGATTCGTTTCATAAACATATTCAAAGCTAAAATCTCCTTTGTGTATTTGGTCGCCAGCTAAAACGCCTCCAGATTCTTGGGTGTGGTTTTTAAAATACCAACCAGTTTTTGCATTTATAACGTTATCAAATTGTTGTTTTATATTATTTGGCTGTGTTGCAACTCTATTGGTGGCCAAATCTATTTCTGAAACTTGTACCTCGATTTTCTTCCGATTTGCAAAGGCCTTTTCTATCAATTTGAAAGAAACCAAAGCTGTATAAATTATTATGATTACCAAGGCTACGATTGAAATCAATAAACCTAAATTAATATTCTTTGCATAAGGTGGGTAAAGTAGAATAGTTATGATATAGAATACAAGAAAAAAAACAACTCTTTTCCTATTGCTTGAGCTTTCATTTTTATTAGTTACTGCACTAATTTTAGATGGATGCCATAAAGTCAGTAAGCCAATTAGTATAAATAAATTTATCCAAATCATACTGAAATCAAGTATATCCAAATAAACTATAAACCCAAATAATGCCAAGATGAATAAAAAGAAAGCGATTAGCGAAACTGGTCTTGATTGATTTGCAATAAATTTTGTTATAGGAAATGGTACGTATTCAAAAATATCAGAGACTCCTTTTTTTGAAACGAATTTATAAAACAGAAATTGCCAGTCTTTTATTTTACCTTTTTCATTATCAGACAAACTTGCATTTTTACTTCGGAAAATATTTGCATAATGCTTTGCTAAATTTTGATCGTCAGTTGTTCTTTGTCCAAGAAGTCTATTAATACGAATATTTCGAGTAATGTCAAATATATCATTTAAACTAAAATCATATTCGTTTTTATAACCTCTCCAAAGTGAGCGGACACCAATCGTTAAAAATCCAATCCCTGAGCTAACTTTAATAGCTGTAAGCAAATAGCTTTTTTCTTTCAAATCTGTTTTAATCATAAAGATTAAAACTAATCCCAATATTAAAGTCAGTCCACCTTTGATTAATGAAACGTAGGCTATTTTTCGAAATGGGTACAGTTCTTTCTCATTGTTTTCTGTTTCGTTCATTTTATTGATGTTGGTTAGTTATCAATTTTGGTTTTTCGGCATTACGCACAACGGTGAGTATATGAAGCGTAGCATTCCGAAGGGTGCTATAATTTCATATATATTGTTAACAGACGTTGATTAATATACTTTTCCATAACTTCAATTTTCTCCTTTCATCTAGTTAATAAAAGTAGTTTCGTCATGCACTTCCCATATTTCAACAATGTGCTCTTGATCAAATCTAAAAAAGAACATATTATGTACGTCAATTTTGTTATTTAATCCCTCAATGCCCTTAAACTTTTTAATATGTGTACCAGTAAAACTTGAATTCACTGCGACTAAATCATTTTGGACAATTATATGATGAATTTTATACTTAAAATCAGCAAAAGCTTCATGCCATCTGTCAATATGATTAGGAAGTCCATCACGAGTAATTATAAAATCTCGCTTTCCATGAAACAGTATGGAATCAGCATAAATTTTGTCTATTTCATTATGATTCCTCTTATTCCAACCTTCGAGAAATGAGTTTTTCACTTTTTCGATGCTATTCACTTCTTGACTAAAAGAAGGAAATGCAGTAATAATAAGAACGACTACCATTAATTTTATCATACTTTTAATTTTTTGGCTATGACTGCTAACATATTATATAGTAACTTTTATGCTTTATATCCCGTAAAAGCATTATCAAAGCAGTTTAATAAAATGTTTGGATTCAAAACTCACTCATCAACCATATCCTTTTCAAAATACCACCATAAGCTAGAATCGATAGTAGCCTTCATTTTGTTAATATCGACATCATCTTTCAAGAACACTGTAATGTTTTCGCCTACTCGGTTTTGCCCAATGCTTTCGGTTATTTCAATCATTTCAATCTCATTAAAATGCTCTAAATGCTTTTTAATCTTAACACCTAGAGATTCATCACTCAAAAAAATCTTAATAGTTTGTTGACTTGGAGAATTTCTAATTTCTGATCTAAACGGTAGCATAATCAATAATTTTAAGTAAAACAATATCCAATAGCCTAAGTTAAGAATTTAATCAATATCTTTTTAAATTAAATTTCAACTATGGTAAATAGAAAGATTAAGATTTTAAATGAATTATTATCTGAAATAGAAAAAAACATTCTTTTTAAAGATAAAAAAAGTGATTTGATTTCTACATCCAATATTGGCTGGCAACTGGATCATAGCTTAAAAGTTTTTAATGCTGTTTGCGAATGGACCATAAAA
The DNA here is from genome assembly GCF_964021735.1 of uncultured Wocania sp. Lineage (NCBI taxonomy): Bacteria > Pseudomonadati > Bacteroidota > Flavobacteriia > Flavobacteriales > Flavobacteriaceae > Wocania > uncultured Wocania sp. Next base: position 6,085 of record NZ_CAXIBN010000053.1, read on the forward strand.
TCTAATCCAAAAAAATATGAGCGAAAATTTAATTTTTGGCGTGCAGTTTTGTTTCCAATAGGATATATCCCAAGAGGAAAAGTTAAAGCTCCAAAAATAGTACAGCCGCCAAATGTTATTTTAGATGAAGATTTACACGCTCAATTACAAACTGCAAAAAACCATATTGACGCTTTAGAAGTTTTACCTAAAACGGCTTATTTTAAGCATTTCATTTTTGGGGAATTATCTAAAAAGCAAACGTTACGATTTTTAGAGATGCATACTAAGCATCATTTAAAAATAGTAAGTGATATATTAAAGGCATAAAAAAACCTTTCTGTTATCCAGAAAGGTTTTAAATATCTAAAAGAAATTATTTCTAAGCCTCAAAAGGCTCTATAGAAACGTAAGATTTGTTGTCTTTTTTCTTTGTAAATTTAACAAGACCATCAACTTGTGCATGCAAAGTATGATCTTTTCCTTGGTAAACGTTTTCACCTGGGTGATGTGTATTACCACGTTGTCTTATGATAATGTTTCCTGCAATGGCAGCTTGTCCACCAAAAATCTTAACACCTAAACGTTTCGATTCTGATTCTCTACCATTCTTAGAACTACCTACTCCTTTTTTATGAGCCATTGTCTTAAGTTTTTATATTGTTAATAATTAGCTTAATGCAGCAATTAAATCAGCCTTTTTCATTGAAGAAATACCTTCAACTCCTTTTGCTTTTGCCATCTCTTTTAATTCAGCAACTGTTAATTTGCTTAAATCTTGAGTTGCTTCAGCTTTTGGCGCTGCAGTTTCAACTTTTGCTTTTGGTTCTGCTTTTTTAACTTCTTTACTTGGAGCTGCTTTCTCAGCTTTAGCTGGGGCTACCTTTTTTGCTCCTGAAGCAGCAATGCTTTCGATTACAATTTCTGTTAAAGATTGACGGTGACCATTTTTAACACGGTAACCTTTACGTCTTTTCTTTTTGAAAACGATTACTTTATCACCTTTAAGGTGCTTTAAGACTTTAGCACTTACTTGTGCTCCGTCTATAGCTGGGGCGCCTACAGTTATTTTGTCACCATCACCAACCAAAAGAACGTTATCGAAAGAAACTTTCTTACCTTCTTCAGTTTGTAAACGGTTAACATAAACTCTTTGGTCTTTTTCAACTTTAAATTGATGCCCTGCTATCTCTACAATTGCGTACATAGCGAATTTTTATTAATTAATTTTGTTCAAAAAATGAGTGCAAATATACATCTAATTAATTAAACCACAAACCATTTATCTGTTTTGAAGAATATTTTTGCTATTTTTAAAAAGTTGCATAACTGTGAGCGTAGAAACTACAGATGTAGCAAACCCCATTACTGCAACAACAAAAGTAATCATACCTATATCCAAATTAAATTGTCCATTGAGTTTTTCAAGTAAATTTGGCAAAAAACTAGGATTAATTTCAGTTGCATAAAACAAGAAAAATAGAGTAAAGAATAAGGTAGCTACAAAGCCTGTTACAATACCCGTTTTAAAGCCCTCACCATAAGAAAAAAGTTCAGCATCTCTAAGCTTTTTTAACCGAACGGCTTCATATATACCAAAAACTGTAATAACAGCATTAAAAAAACTAAAAACCGGATTAGTATGTTTATTAAATAATGCTAAAATTAAAAAGTATGCAATAAGTACTGCACTAGTAACGAGGCCAAACCGAATAGGAAGTGTTATTGTTTTCATCTGCTTAAATCTTTTAATTATTAAACATTAATTAAAAAACTGAGAGCTTCTGTAAAACTTTATGCTCTCATATTAAAATTTTATCATGTACTATATATAATTTAGGAAGTTTAAAATAGATTTATGTTAAGTTTCAACATGAAACTCACTTGTAAGGTTCTTAAATTTCGTGAAAAAAATTGATTTAAAATAATTTCTGATGAACTATTTTAAAATAAACATTTGATTTTAAGACTATTACCACCCTTATCCTTTTCGTTTATGAGACAAATAAACTCCAAGCAAAATAATTAAACTAGCAATGCCTTGTAAAAAACTAAAGCCCTCACCATCAATAAAACCCCACATTAGCGCAACAACTGGCATAACATAAGTAACAGACGATGCAAAAACTGGTGTGGAAAGATGGACTAACTTATTAAATAATATTTTTGCCATGGCTGTTCCAAAAAGAGATAAAAGGGTAATATACACCATTGCCATTTTAAACTCTGGATTATTAAATGTTGTTTTTGAAAAGAAATCTGTAAATAATAATACGACAACACCTGGAATAAATATAGCTACAAAATTACCAGTAGCTATAGTTAATGGTTTTACATGCTGTAAATACTTCTTTATTATATTAACATTAAAAGCATACATAACGGTTGATAAAATAACAAAAACCGCATACATGTAATTTTGGTTTGGATTTAAATGGGCGCCTTTTAAAATTAATATTGCAGTACCTATAAAGCCAACAATTACACCTAATATTTGTCGTTTCGTAGATGTTATTTTAAACACAGCAAACCCCAACAAAATAGTATTTAAAGGTACTAATGAGTTTAAAATAGAAACTACTGCACTATCTATTTCGGTTTCTGCAATAGCAAAGAAAAAAGCTGGAATAAAAGACCCTAAAAAACCAGAAATTATAAGCCACTTCCAATCTTTAGGCTTAATTGTCTTTACTGTTTTGTAACCAATAGCAAATAAAAACAAACCTGTAATAATAATTCTTAAAGCTCCTAACTGGTAAGGGTTTAACCCTAAAAGAGATTTTTTAATTAAAATAAACGAACTTCCCCAAATTAATGAAAGTGCAAATAGGTATATCCATTTTAAATTGATATTGTTCATTTATGCAATTTTTAGAAACACAAAATTCTACTTTTTTGTGCAATAAACGTCATTATTTAGTAGTTTTGTAGAGAACTTAATACTTTAAGATAATGAAGACATTTAAAAATATTATAGTAGTTACATTAATTACACTTTTTACTTTAAGTTGTAAAAATGAAGCTAAACCGGAAGTTAAAACTGTTGCTGTTGAAAATGAAGCTATTACTGAAAAAGCTTTAGACCCTAATGCTACATATGCCAAAGCAGAATTTACTATTGATGGCATGACTTGCGAAATTGGATGTGCAAAAACCATTGAGAAAAAAATTGCCAAAATGGAAGGTGTAAAATCTGCTACAGTAGATTTTGACAGAAAACTAGCTATGGTTGAATATAACGAAGCTAAAGTTACTCCAACATCACTTGAAGAAACCGTAACTAAAGTTGCCGACATTTATAAAGTTAGTGATATGAAAACGGTTGAAGGTTTTTCAACAAAAAAAGCATGTACTGCAGATTGCACAAAACCATGTTGCGCTAATAAAACTGATGCTGAGAAAAAAGCATGTGCTGCCGATTGTAAAAAGGCGTGTTGTGTAGAAAAAGCTGAGGCTTAATTTTTAGAAGGCATATATTTATCAAAAAAGCTTCTCAAAATTGAGAGGCTTTTTTATTTCCACTCCACAGTTTCCATAATGTGCTTAATATCTTTTTGTAGATAATTAGCAGCAGGAAGAATAGAATCGTAGTTAGGTTTTGCGTAAAAATACAGCGACCCCGTTAAAAAATGGTTTATGCTATCGGTTACATAAAATTGCGCTTGGGATGCGGCATTGCCTTCAACCTGATAAAACATGCCGTATGTTTTTTTGTTGGTATTCTCGAAAGCGTTTTCTAAAATGGCATCGGCTTTTATGTTATGCTTTTGAGTGAAATTTTGGGCATCCCGTAAAAAATTAACTAAATTTTCCTTATTGTTTTCTACAGCTTTATAGGTTAAAAAAATAGTGCCTTTTAATGAGGGGTACTCAATATTAATTCCATAACTTTTGGTTGTTGCATTAACATTATTCATTTTTAATTTTGTAGCTAGCAAATTAGTTTCAAATGTAAAAGGAACATTAATATTTGATTTAACATAATTAGCTTTCGGGTAATCTAATCTTAAATAAGCCTTTGGTTTTGGCACATAGTCTTCTCTACAAGAAACAGAGAAAACAATTACAAGAAATAAGCACAAAAAGTTCTTCATTAAGTAATTGTAAGTTTTACAAGCTTTATCCTTTTCTTATCTAAAGCTTCTATAGTGAAAACGTAATTTTTAAAATTTATTTTACTATTTAACTTCGGGAAGCTTTTAGATATTTCTAAAACAAAACCAGCAACGGTTTCTGCTTCACCTTTATAATCTTCAAAAACAGCATCATCTTCAACTTTTATAACTTTATAAAAATCTTTTAAAGCTGTTTTGCCTTCAAAAACATAATTATTGTCATCTAACTTAGAGTACATCAAATCTTCGTCATCAAACTCATCACTAATATCACCAACAATTTCTTCAATAATATCTTCTAAAGAGATTAATCCAGAAGTACCACCATACTCATCAACAACAACTGCTAAGTGTACTTTTTTCTCTTGAAATTCTGCCATTAAATCATCTAACTTTTTATTCTCTGGCACGAAAAAGGGTTCTCGTAATAGGGTTGACCAATCAAATTGTTTTCTATCAATATAAGGCAATAAATCTTTTACGTATAAAACACCTTCAATGGTATCAATATTATCCTTATAAACAGGTATTCTTGAATAGCCATTTGCAATAATTTCAGGCATAATTTCAGCATATTTTTGCTCTATATTAAGCGCAAAAATATCTATTCGTGGTCGCATAACTTGTTTGGTATCTGTATTTCCAAAGGATACAATACCTTGTAGTATTTTTTGCTCTTCTTTGGTTGTATCGTCTTCACTTGTAAGCTCTAAAGCTTGCGATAGTTGATCGACACTTAAATTAGATTTTTGCTTGCCTAATTTTTTATGAATTGCCAACGTAACACCTCGCATGGGCATACTTATAGGCGTTAATAAGACATCTAAAACTCGTAATGGATATGCCATAAACGAAACAAACTTTAATTTATTTCTGCTAGCATAGATTTTTGGTAAAATTTCACCAAATAGCAAAATAAGAAAGGTTACAATAATAACTTCTAGTATAAATTTTAATGCTGGAGATGTAATAGACTCAAACATATTACTGCCCAAATAAGCGAATAAAATAACTATAGCTATGTTTATAAAATTATTTGATACTAATATGGTAGCCAACAATTTTTTAGGGCGTTCTAAGAGTTTAGCTATAATTTGTATACGCTTAGAATTATTTTCTAAACCTTCTTCAATATCTGTTCTTGTGAGTGAAAACAACGCTACTTCGGCACCAGAAATAAGTCCAGAGCAAATTAAAAGTAAAAACAACAATGCAAAACCGCTGACAACAGAAAAATCAATTGCAATAAGTAATGCTATAAAACTCGCGGGATCAGGATCCAATTACCATGGTATTAGTTAAACAATAAATTAAAACGGTAGGTCATCATTTCCTCCACCATTAGACTCATTCGTTTCAGATGGTTTTGAAACAGGGTTTTGTGCAACTGGCTTATTTACTACGTTATTTTCACTATCTTTTTTAGTAGATAAAAAAGTGAAATCCGAACAATGTATTTCAGTCGAATACCTATCTGCTCCTTTATCGTCTTGCCATTTTCTGGTTTTCAATCTGCCTTCAATATAAACCTTATCGCCTTTGCTTAAATACTTTTCGCAAATTTCAGCCCCTTTATTTCGCACAACAATATTATGCCACTCGGTATTTGTAATGCGCTCATTGGTTTGCTTGCTAGTATAAGTTTCGTTTGTAGCCAACGGAAAACGCCCTATACAACCTCCACCTTCAAAATAATGCATTTTTACCTCATCTCCTAAATGCCCAATAAGCATTACTTTATTTAGTGTTCCAGACATAACCTTTATATTTTTAATTTAATGCTACAAAATTACTCTTTTGCATTTGATAAACTTAAAATTAATAAAAAAATATGATTGTTTATAATCAAGCACTAAAAATTAAACATATCAATAAAATTGCCTATTATAATAGGTACAGGAAAATCGCTAACTTTTTCAATTGAAATCCCCTCAACCAAAAGACTATCAACATTTACAATCCAGAATTTAGTATATAAATGCTGATGCGATAATTTATGAATAATAGCGTCTCTATTATATAATACTAATTCAAATGGCACATCTATTAATAAATCATGCGATTTTATCAGTTTTTTAAACGCATCATAACTTTGCTCTTTGTTGGTTTCTACTAAAGGAAACTGATATAAATTTTGCCAAATACCTTTGCCTTTTCGTTTTTCTAATAGGGTTTTTTTATTCTTCGAAATAAATACTAAAAAATTAAAATGCTTTGTTTTTGCTTTCGCGGACTTAATTTTAACTGGTAATTCTGCTATTTTATTTTTATTAAACGCAATGCATCCTTTGTTTAAAGGACAAACATTACAATCTGGATTATTTGGTTTGCATTGTAGCGCACCAAATTCCATAATGGCTTGATTAAAATCTGCTGGATTTTTTTCATCAATAAGCTCTTGTGCTAATGCTTTAAAATCTTTGGCTCCTTTTGATGAATTAATAGGCGTGTCCATTCCAAAATATCTTGACAACACACGATACACATTACCATCAACCACAGCAGTAACTTCATTAAAACAAATAGACGCCATGGCACTAGCCGTATAATCGCCAACACCTTTTAATTTTAATAAGTCTTTATAGCTGTTCGGGAAAATACCGTTTAATTCACTAGCAATATATTTCGCAGTAGCGTGTAAATTTCTGGCACGAGAATAATACCCAAGTCCTTGCCATAATTTCAACACATCGCTTTCATCGGCATTAGCTAAATCAAAAACTGTTGGATATTTAGTAACAAATGCTTCGTAATAAGGCAAACCTTGTTTAACTTGTGTTTGTTGCAAGATAATTTCTGATAGCCATATATAATAAGGATTTCTCGTTTGTCGCCAAGGCAAATCTCTCTTATTATTTGAGTACCAATGCGTTAGTGTTTTTGTAAATATCATTAATTAGTTAAATAGAACAAACAAAAATAAACGTTTATATTCTTAAATTTTAATGAATTAGGTTTGAAATATTGAATATTTAATTCCTATATTTGCATCCCTTTTATAATCTATAATAGTAACTAAAAATAATATATTAAAAATGACGAAGGCTGATTTAGTAGCAAAAATTTCTGAGAAATTAGGAATTGAAAAAGGTGATGTTCAAGCAACTGTTGAAACATTTATGGAAGAAGTAAAAACGTCGCTAGAAAATGGTGATAATGTTTATTTAAGAGGTTTTGGAAGCTTTATTATTAAAACTAGAGCAGAAAAAACTGGCAGAAATATTTCTAAGAATACAACTATTAAAATACCTGCTCATAATATTCCTGCATTTAAGCCTGCAAAAGTTTTTGTAGAAGGCGTTAAAACAAATGTAGACGTAAAATAAAAAGAGCATCAAACGAATTATTAATTTAAAAAGACACTATTTATGCCAAGTGGTAAAAAACGTAAAAGACATAAGGTAGCGACGCACAAACGTAAAAAACGTAGACGCGCTAACCGTCACAAAAAGAAAAAATAAACCCAAAAAAGTAGTTAGATTAGCTACTTTTTTCGGTTTTAAAAACAACAAGTTCATTGAAATGAGTTCATTAATTTTTTAGCATCCATTCGATGTATTTTGAACTCCACGGATTAAAAATCCTGTGATAAAAAATAATGTATAATCCATCTGTCGCTTATTTAAAGTGATGGATTAAAATTAACTAAATGGATAAAGAATTGATCATTCGATCTAGTTCCGACGACGTTGATTTTGCCTTATTAAAAGATGGAAAACTTATTGAATTACAGAAAGATGAAGATAGTAACGACTTCTCGGTAGGTGATGTGTTTATAGCCAAAATCCGAAAAGCTGTTCCTGGACTAAATGCTGCATTTGTTAATGTAGGTTACGAGAAAGATGCCTTTTTGCATTATCACGATTTAGGGCCAAAACTACCTTCGCTTTTAAAATTCACAAAACGTGTAAGCACAGGTAAACTAAACGATTTTTCTTTAAAAAATTTCCCATTTGAAAAAGATATTGATAAAGATGGCAAAATTGCCGATGTCTTAAAATCAAATCAATCGCTATTAGTACAAATAGTAAAAGAACCTATATCAACTAAAGGTCCCAGAATTAGTTCTGAGCTTTCTATAGCTGGTAGATATATTGTTTTAGTGCCTTTTTCTAACCGTATTTCTATTTCACAAAAAATAGAAGATAAAGAAGAAAAGGACAGATTAAAACGATTGGTTAAAAGTATCACACCGCAAGGTTTTGGTATTATTGTTCGTACGGTAGCACAAGGCAAAAAAGTAGCTGAACTAGATAAAGATTTACAAAATTTGCTTAGTCGTTGGACGGCAATGTGTAAAAAGCTACACAAAGCACATCATCCCAATAAAGTATTAGGAGAAATGAATAAAGCCTCGTCAATTTTACGAGACATATTTAACGACACTTTTACTGGAATTACTGTTGATGATGAAGAGCTTTACTATCAAATTAAAGATTACGTGCAAGAAATTGCACCAAAAAAAGAATCAATAGTTAAATTGTATCAGTCTAAAGTTCCGATTTTTGAAAAATTTGGAATTGAAAGACAAATTAAAACCTCTTTTGGAAAAACCGTTTCTATGGCAAAAGGTGCATATTTGGTAATAGAACACACCGAAGCACTGCATGTTATAGATGTAAACAGCGGAAACAGATCTAACAAAGCAAACAACCAAGAGGATACAGCACTTGAAGTTAATTTAATAGCAGCTACCGAAATGGCGCGCCAATTACGATTACGTGATATGGGTGGTATTATAGTAGTCGATTTTATTGATTTAACCAGTGCAGAAAATAGGCAAAAGTTGTTTAATCACCTTCGCGACGAAATGAAGGACGATAGAGCAAAACACAAAATATTGCCTCCAAGTAAGTTTGGATTGATACAAATAACAAGACAACGTGTACGACCAGAAATGAACATTAAAACTCGTGAGGAAAACCCTGATGAGATTATTAATGGCTCTGAGGTTGAAGCACCCATAGGATTGGTGCAAAAAATAAATCACGATCTTGAAAAACTATTAAAAAAAGACTATAAAAAGGTGACTTTAAACACACATCCTTTTATAGCAGCCTTTTTAACAAAAGGTTTTCCATCAGTGCGTTCAAAATGGTTTTTGGAGCACAAAAAATGGGTTAAAATTTTACCAAGAGATGCTTACACATACTTAGAATATCATTTTTTCGATAAAGATGGTAATCAAATTAAATAATTTAAAAACGCCTTACTATTTGTTTAGTAAGGCGTTTTTGTTTTATACGTCATTGTGAGAAGTGAAACGACGTGACAATCTGTTGAATTATTTTATTTTTATTTGAGCGTTACCACAAGGGTCGGGCTTTTTCGCTGTATCTTTTTTCGTGCCTCAAAAAGGATGTCGCTTCAATCCCTAACGCAGTCTAAATATTTATTAAGTTAATGAACCGAAGCAATTTGTTTTTTAGGAAGTTCGTTTAACGGTTAGTATATGAAAAGTAGGCGATTACGAAGCACTAAACTTTCAGTTAAGCACAAAGTTTGATACGAGCCCAAACTCTTGAATTCATCACTGTTTCGCCTATTTTTTATATACATTGTTGTGTTTTCGTACTTTTTTCCGTTCAGTTTGTAGCGTTGGCAAAGCCATACTCTTTTGCAATTTTTGGCTTGTGTATTGGCTGTAGCGAATTGCAAATGTGTATGGCTTTATGCGGTTGGCTCAACTTTAAATTCAATCAGTTTACATTCAATTAATTCTGCAGGATTGTCAGGGTCATTTACATTAACATCTGTTATAACTACACCTTCAGTTTGTTCTAATTGATTTATTGAAGCATCTGGGAAACTAATAAACTTACTTGTAGGAATAATAGCAAAACATTGGAATCTTTTATTGCTTTCATAATTGTGGATATAATCAAACACTTTAAAAGGTGGTTGAAGAAGCCACATTCCTCTAATCCGTAGATTTGTAATTCCTAATGGGTCAACTTGATTTACTCTTCCAATTTCGTTTGTTTCCGAAAATTCAACATCAGGCATTTCGTCAATGTTGGTAGCAATATCATCTTTTAAAGAAAGGTATGTTTCTTCTGAAGCTGAATAAATATCCCCATAGACAAACCATAAAGATGACAAGCGATTTGTGTTTTTAGGTATATGTCCAATAACATAAATAAATTCTCTTTCTGTCCAGTCTTCACATTCAACACACTTTTTGGTAATAAAAGAACTGTCTGATTTTAAAGTTTGTTTTGGATGAGAGCTGTTTAATTGAAGTTCAGTTGTAAGCGATTCTATCTTTTTTACTTCTATTGCAGGACCATTTCTTAACATAAGGTCTGGCGGATTTCTTTTACTTCCTTGAAATGAGAATACCTCTTTATATTTCAGGTTTCTAATATTCTTATCAGGTTCATCGAACATATTTGCAAAAGAATCTTTTATAAAAGCTTCAAGACCTTCGCCCATATTGTTAGCACGATTATTACCAAATGTTATGTCTTTAATTTCTAACTCATCGCGTTGAGCGATGTTATAAATTGCATCTAAAATATTTATCATACTGCTATTGCTTCTTTTACTTTTTGAGTTTGTTTAACTTTTTTGTTTGTGATTTCATTAGCTTTAATTTGTTCCATAATGCTTTTAGCTAAAAACTTCGCTAAATTCACAGGAACTGCGTTTCCAATCATTTTATAACCTGCTGCAATTTTTTTATAATGAAAAATAAAGTCATTTGGAAATGTTTGTATTCTTGCACATTCTCTTACACTTAATCTTCTATATAAATGCTCTTTTCCAGGAACGAAAACACGAATGTTTTGCTCAATAAATTTCATTTTTGGTGCTTGTGGATGAATTGGTGCGTGTCTACCACCTGCTTGAATTGTAAAAGATTGTTCATCCCAACTTCTAACACGATTTCTTGACATAAATATTGTTGAAAAACTCCCAATCATATACTCGTGATTTGGAATTACACAATTTTCTCCATTTGTATTATTATATTCTAAAGCTGGTAAAACGCCTTCTTTTAAATCAGAAATTGCCGATTCAAGAGTGATTTTTGGAAAAGTTTCAGTTGGAAATTGATATTTGAAATTTAAGTCTTTTCTAATTCCAATGAAGAACACTCTTTTTCGGTCTTGTGGAACATTATAATCAGATGCGTTTAGCATTTGAAAAGAAAGTTCATATCCAATTCCTGCATTTCTGAAAAGTTCTTTTATTCCTTCTAAAGCTTCTGTGTGTTTTGAAATTAGCATTCCACTAACGTTTTCCGCTAAAAAGAATTTTGGTTGTTTAGCTTCTAAAATTCTGATGAAGTCATAAAATAATTGACCTCTTTTGTCCTTTATTCCTCTTGCAGCTCCAGCTTCGCTCCAACTTTGACAAGGTGGTCCACCAATTATTCCATCACACTCTGGAACTTCGTCAGCAGGAATATTGACAATACTTCTTTTGTCAAGTATCGTGTTTGGATGATTTTTTTCATAAGTTTCCCAAATTTCTTTGTCATATTCATTTGCCCAAATGACATTGAAACCTGCTTTTTGGAATCCTAAATCAAGTCCGCCTGCTCCTGCGAAAAAAGATACTACTTTCATATTGCTTTTTCTTTTAATGTTCTTCTATATTCTGCTTTTTCCTCTGCAACTTGTAAAAGTTCTTTAGTACAGTTTGTTTCGTAAATGTGTTTTCCGATTTGGTCAGTCACATATTCATTTCGTAATTCTGTAAGATTGAGTTTGAATATTTTCGCAAGTTTTGGTAAGCGTTTTTCATCAAAATCTCGTTTTCCGTTCTCGATTTTGCTCAAATTTGCAGAATCCAAATTCAGTTTGGCTGCAAGTTGAGTTAAAGTCAATTCGTTTTCGTTTCGTAAAAGTCGGATGTATTCTCCAAATGTGGTTTTCATAAGACTTGTCATTTTTTGACAAATTTATAAATTTTATTTCAAATATTCAATTCGAGCATTGGGAAATTTTAGCTCTTTTGGTTTTTTAAGTGTTGGACTTGAGCGTTGGCAAAAAACGAAAGTGCTAAAATATGCGGCTGGTTCGTATGCAACATAATGCTCAACTGGTATGAAATCGTTTTAATGTTTTATATCAGCCGTTAAACGAAGTT
>NZ_CAXIBN010000054.1:0-18240 GCF_964021735.1 uncultured Wocania sp.
TTCTCAATGGGATATAAATGACTGTAGCTGGCTATAAATTGATAGATTTCCCATCGCTCTTGGAAATGCAAAGCATTCATGAATACCTTAATTGAAAATAATAAACAATGAACTAAAAGATGTGAACGGCTTTTTTTAAGATTCCAAGTTCTACTCTTTATCTTTTAAAGCCTTACGTAAACGCTTGATTTCTGCATCTTCCGTTTTGGCTAGTTGAATAACTGGATTTGATGCATCTTTTAACGCTCTACGCCATTTGTAAATTCTCTGAACTTGAATACCTAGTTCGTCTGCCAGTTCTTTAATGTTATCTCACTGATAACTTAATCGAACTGCTTGCTCCTTTAGTTCTTTACTGTAAACTCGTTTTTTCATTGGCTAAAAATATTTACTTTTTAGCAATATACGTCCTTAAATTTTATGTCCGAGTAAAGGTAACAACTCCAGTATTCCTTTAAGGGACTAATTGGAACAGTTTGTGTCGATGATAGAATTCCCTTCCAAACCCCAAGAAGATTCAATGTCAATACACAAATGCGTTAATGCTGTTACGGCCACATCTACCATTCTTGGGGTATTGTCATAATTGTGCACATTGACAGTCTGACCAACTGTAGCATCTTTCCATTCGCCGTTGGTTAAATTCCCATCGACCGAATTTGTACTTGAATCTGTAATAACAGTCCCCGAACCTTCTGTAAGTTTCCAATAGCCTTGCAAATTGGCATACTTAGAATGGGTATTGTCCAGTTTCTTACATTTCCAAGAATCAATATCATCTGTACTTAACAACGTGTTAAACACCCTCACTTCGGCAATATACCCATTATAGGCATAAGCATTTTTTCCATCCGCCCCAATAGTAAAGGGAAATGCGTTGTCGATATCACCAATGGCTGCCATGGAAGCACTATTTTTAAGTACGCCATCAATATACACATTCAACATCCCATCACGATCAAAAGTTGCACTAACCGTATGCCATTCGTTATCTGTTATTTCTTCTGTTTCTACATCTACCCTATTTGAACCATCCCCAACATTAACTTTGAATTTTTTAGTACTGGGTTTAAAAGAAAATACATATCCTGGATATAAGCCACTATACCAGTCTTTTTTTGCTACAATACTTACATCGTTTGGCGCATTGGACCTAAAGCGGCATTCAATAGAAAAATCCTGAGACGATCCAAAACTATGTACACTATTGTTGGGTACACTAATTCTTGAAGTCCCATCAAAGAACAATTCCGTAGTGCTATTTAAACAGTTATTTACTGGGGGAATTGTTGTTTGTGTTGTTATTTTGGCTATTTCTTTCTTTGGAATATTCTTTCCACTTGCAATTATAAATATGGTACGTTCTTCCTCACTATCTCCTCCATGGGAAGTTCCCAAACCTCCATGATCTGTACTTACCAAAATGAGCCAATCTTCCTTATTGTAATTAGTACGAGCGTTAACAGCTGCAATCACATCTCCTATAGCTGCATCAACCGTTTCAATAGCACTAATATAATTTGGGTTATCTGAACTAAAACCAGAACCATGACCTGCATGGTCTACATCATCAAAATGAACAAATAACGCTGTTAAATCGTTGTTGGCTAATTCTGAAACAGCTTTGTTCTTTGTGTCGATAGTAGAATCTTGAGTATTAACTATTTTATCAGCTTTTCCATTTACAATGATATCATTAATAGGATGCCACTGACATACCGATACCGTTCTATGGAGAGGATCCTTATTCTCAATATATCTAAAAAAATGCGGATAGCTTGAAAATTTTGCTCCATTAAAAGAATTATCAACTACGCCATGCTTATCTTGCCAAACACCTGTTAACATTGATGACCATCCAGGACCACTTGAAGTTTTCCTTATATTTCTAGCGTCTAAGGAATAGGTGCCATTGGCGATTAAAGCATCCAAATTGGGAGTATTTGCTATTGTTAATGCATCTGGCCTACAGCCATCGATACCAATTACCAAGACCTTTTTAATTTGATCTGTAGATTCTGGCATGATTGGATCATCACTATCATTTTTACTACTACAGGATGCTAATATTACACTAAGTATTATTAAAACTATACTTTTAGAATAGGAAATCTTTATTTTTACCATAACATTTAAAATTATTGGTTAAAAGTTATAAATATCTAAAAAAAAAGAGGAGTATAAGTAATATATACCCCCCTCTCATGCAAACTAAATTAAAACTAACGCAACTTACTATTCATCTGCCAATCTTTCTATATCTGCTTCTGATAAAACATAATCGTAAATAACCACATCTGCTATCTTACCAAACCAATCTGTATAGCTCCCAGTACCCTCGTTTCCAATGCGCCAAGGCATTCCAGAATCAAGATTATCTACGGTAGTTATACTAACGGACCCTTCAGGTTTACCATCGATATATAAATTTGCATTACCATCTCTATCTAAAGTAACTACAACCAAATGCCATTCGTTATCATTAGCAGCACTAGTAGATTCTATATCAGATCGTGTTGAAGAAGCACTACCTTTAGTGTTTAATCCTATATTTCCTCCCGCATAATACACACAAAATCCAGGGTTGTGACCACTTCCCCAATCTTTATTCCCCATAAAACAGGGATCGCTAGACATATCTGTATACTTTGTCCAAAATGAAAAACTAAAATCTTCAGTTGCTACAAAATCAAGTGGATCTAATATTTGCACATTTGTACCTCCTTCAAAGAGATAGGTAAACCTATTTTCTTCATAGCTTTCAGTTGCTCCAGAGTTATTTACTGATACATTTTTTACTACACCATCCTGTGTTTTTAACTGCACGCCTGTTAAAGGTGATGAAACACCAGCCACCTGATCAGCAGTTAAAGCATAATCGTAAATATAAACGTTGCCTATTTTACCTTGGAAATACTGTCCATAATTACCGGTACCATCTTGTCCAATAAAAATGTTGTTACCACTATCTGCACCACCAACTCCAGACATATCTGTACTAGCAAGCGCAACGCCATCTTGATACATGGTCATATTACCATCCCTATCGAAAGTTACCATTAAAAAATGCCAGTCGCCATCATTATAGGCACCATCATAATTAATATCGGCCTTCGTTAAACCATCCGATCTAGCAACACGCCAGTTACTTCCTCTGTGCGCAATAGTTAACCCTGGGTTATTGGAACTATTCCAATCTTGATCTCCAATAATAGCCGGATCACTATCGGTAGAAGTGGTATTAATATAAAATCCTATAGAGTAATCATCTGTATGCCTAAAGGCAATAGCGGCATTATCTGTTACTTCCACTTTGTTTGAAGCACCATCAAATTCAACAATATTTCCATATTGGGCACTAGGTGTTCTAGATGTTACATTTTCATCAATTCTAAGCGGTATGGTTTCGCCCGTACTCTTTTTCAAGTATACAAACGTATCTACAATGGCATTCGGATCGAAAAACTTAACACGTCTTATCTGAAAATTTACAGACCCTATAGATCCGTCTGCAAAATCAATTTCAAATTGGATGGTTGTTTTGTCCCCAATTTCCAATAAGCCCAAATTCTCCAGTGTAGAACTGAATTTTTCCGATCTATAGGTTTCTCCCTCTTGAGTAAAACTGGTTAACGTACTAATAACCGACAAGTCTTTTCCAGACAAAACTCTTACCTCAGCAGGCATTTTTTGAGAAATCAATTCCAATTCAATTGGTTGCCCCTCTGCATAATCCTCCTTTTCTTTTGGATCATAACTCAATGTTGCCAATTCTTCTTCAGTATAATCAACACCAGTATACGGATTTGCATGGTATAAGTAATAATCAAAATTGGATAAATACCTTTCATCTGTAAATCCAGGACCGTTATCATCACATGCCCCTATTACTAGCAACAGAGTGCTAACCAAAAGGTATGATATGTTTTTAATGTTTTTTAATATATATATATTTTTCATCTTAAAGCTTTATAAAATTAATCCTTTAACAACCATATTACCTGCCTAGTATCATCAACTTCAGCACCAAATTGTGCCGTTAGTGCAGCTCTATAATTCGCATTATTGTTATCTTCTTCTGATTGAGGGTAAACCCACCTAACCGGATATTTTTCACCCAAATTAGGGTCGATTCCATTTTCACTCGAAAATATGTAGGTAGGCACACCTGTTCTTCTAGTTGTAAAGAAAGATTCTTGGTCTGAATTTTCGGCAAATGCAATATACTTTTGTTCCAATAAACGCTGTAGCCCAGCGCTTCCAGTTATATAAGGTTGTTTGTTGGTTATATAATCCGTGATATTAGCTTCATCAACCCCATACCATTCCATAGAAGCACTTATGGCATTATTGTAATGTGTTGCAGCATCATTGGAAATCCATCCTCTGTGAGCAGCTTCTGCAATACAAAACTCTTGCTCCCAATAGCTTATCCAAACACCTGGTTGCCCTACAAAATTCCAATATTTTTCTTCATTAGGAAATGAATAGTCTCCGTCCAATTTTTTTGAAGAGTTTTCAGCTCCTGTTATTGAAACATCAGCTCCAGCATAAGAGTCAAAATTAGCCCTAACAGTTGCTTCATCTGAGCCAGCTTCTAAGGCATCCCTCGTTGGATCGGCAACTATCATTAAACGTGGATCTTCTTTTACCTTTAACAAATCTATATAGGTACTGGCATAAACTACAGCATCACGATAAACCGCCTGTTCTGGCTGATAGGTTTGTTTAAATCCATCCTCTCCACTATACTCCAATTGTGCGTTATCTGCAATACTTGTCATTAAGGGATATTTAGAAGGATTACTAAGAATTCTTGAAAAACGTCCCTGAACATCCAAACTTGTATCTGAGGCTCTTTTGCTCAATGACACCAATATTCTTAGAGTATAAGCATTTATAACCTTTTGCCATTGTCTAAGATTACCATTAAAATAAATATCTCCTTCAATAGTGTAAGCCGGGTTGGCTGAAATAAAACTTCCCAACTCGTTATTGGCTTCATCCAACCAATCCAAGCATTTAATATAAACCGATTTTTGGGAATCATATTTAGGTTGTGGATTATCCACACCCATCATAGCTTCAGATAAAGGAACATCACCCATTCGTCTGGTCATTTCAATGTAATTCATGGCTCCATAAAACTTACCTAATATATTATATTCGGGAGTTCCTGATTTTTCAGCCTCTTCCATCATCTTATTGATGTTTCTTAGGTTAGCATAACCATCAAAACTTCCCTCAAAACGACTATTAAAATTAGGAGGATTAGTATTATCTGTTGCAATCCATAAATGGTATTGCATACGTTGGTAATCATCCCTAAACGAAGATATGGGGGTTGGTGTTAATTGTGTAAAAATTAAACTGGGCGGCACAGAAGTAGGCTCGTTAGGGTTTTCTCTTAATTCATCAAAATCATCCAAACAACTCACTAATAATCCTGTTAATAAAATGAACAACAGTAACCTATATATTATATTTTTTTTCATAACTTTTTATTTTAAAATGTGAAGTTTACGTTAAATCCATACGATCTTTGAGATGGTAATTGAATATCAGTATCTCTACTATTAACCGGTAAGGTGTAAAAATCTAGATCACCATAAAAGTCATCTTTGGTCCAGTACCACAAGTTTCTTCCAATAACTGAAATTGATGCAGAATTTATAAAGGTTTTTTCTAATAATTTCTTAGGGAATCTATAACTAACAGCAACCTCTCTTAACTTTAAAAACGTTTTATCCTTAATTAAGTTTTGCCATGCTCCAGCATAATTGGATGCCCAACTTTGATAATCCACTTTATAAGTACTTGGTTCAAAAACACGTGTATCCTGCAAAATATTTCCATCAGGATCGTACGTAACTTCTCCAGAAACAATTGCTAGACCTGGCACTTGCATAGTTCTTGGATCTGTTCCATTTACATAAGCAATGTTAGACAGTTCGCGCTCTGGATGAACTGAATCAGGGTGGTTACCCGTTCTCCATAAATCATGCTCATACGCGTCTTGAGTAATTCCTCCAAAACTCCCAGATAATAAAAAGTTTAACGAAAAGTTCTTGTAATTAAAAGTATTGCTAATACTGGCTTCAAAGTCTGGTGTTGTCGCTCCTGTATCTACATAAAATGGTGTGGTTCGTGGTAAACCATTTGAGTTAATGATTAATTGACCATCTGGAGAGCGCTCCCAAACAGGATACCAATAATGTTCCAATTCGTCCCCTAATTTGGTAAAACCTTCATTTAATACTGGTGTTCCATCAGGTAAAGCAGGAATCTTAGTCAAATAATTTTTATTTTTTCCAAAGTTTAAAACAGAAGTCCACATAAAATTATCGGTTTGTATAGGCGTTCCTGTTATGGCAAAGTCCATCCCTCGTCGTTGCGTTTCCCTTCCATTGAACAAAATACCATCCCAACCCGATGACTCCGAGAATTTCTGATCGTAAATTTGAGGTCCATTAGTGTTCTCATAATACGAAAAATCAAACCCAAGACGCCCTTTAAATAATTTCAATTCTATACCATACTCTGTTGCATTATTACCAGCAGGTTCCAAAAGTGGATTTTCTAATATAGCAGGAAAGTTTGCCGTTGGCTTATTTCTATACCTTCCTGTTGAATAAGAATTAGAAGCTTCATAAATTTCTAAATCACCACCAACATTCGACCAAGAAGTTCTCATCTTTAAAAAACTAATAGCCTCAGGCAAATCAAACAATTCACTTGCAACAAAACTCAAATAAACAGATGGGTAAAAGAAACTATCATTTCCTTTAACCAAGGTAGACGATTTATCTATCCTTCCTGTAAACCCATAGTACAACCAATCTTTATAAGCGAAATCTGCAGAAGCGTAAATACTGTAAACCCCTTTCTTTCTCTTAGAACTTCTAGGTGTTACTTGATCTACTGAATTATTTAAAGTAAACACTTCAGGTACTATTAACTGTGTAGTGCTTGCGCTTTCATTTTCAATTCTTAAAAAACGTTGGTTACCACCTAGGTTAGCACTTACTTCAAAATCATCCCCAAAAAACTTGTTATTGTATGAAATTAAAAAATCTGTATTGTTTTCGAAATAACGCGTATTATTATATCTAAACCTTCCCTGCCTATCTGGAATATCATAATGGTAAATATCTTTTGAAATTTCTTCATTATTAACCAGGTTATATTGGCTCAATGTAGTTCTTAAATAAGCTTTTAATTTATCGGTTATATTAAAATTAAGCTTAGCATATGTAAGGATATCATTTTTGGTATGAGGTTTTCTCCAATGATAGGCTATTGCATAGGGGTTATTGTAACGCCAGCTTTCTACAAAGTCCTGTTTAAGACCTTCTTTTCCAGGAATCCAAACATGTCTTAAATCCCTTACATCCCAGTTAGCGCCGCCCCACAATGATATAAGATAAATTGGAGATGAAGGTCCATAGTCTGGTCTAATTCTATTGTTATTATATTGATAGTTATACTGTAAAGACCCTTCAATATTAACTACTTTATTTACATCAATATTACCTGTTAACCTAAAGGTATTTATATCCAATCGCTGACCAGGAATTGAACCTTTTGCATATTTATAAGTGTTGGAAACAACAAAACTACCTTTATCAAACCCTGATGTAACTGTAACATTATTTGAAGTAACGAATCCGGTTTCCATAAAATTCTTTAAATTGTGTTCTCCTTTAGATAACCATGGTGTAGGGATTCGATATCCAGTTAATGGATCTATTGGGGAATCGTATTGCTCTATCAATCGACCATCAAACTTTGGCCCCCAAATAGAATAATCGAAATCGTTTACTGCCCCTCCTTCGGTTAAACCATCACCACCAGCAAAACCCCCACCATATCTATAACGTCCTGTATTACCCGGACCATATTCGGTCTGTGCACGCGGAATTCTTAAAAACCCTGTCTGGAATGTAGTAGAACTATTATAGGAAATTGTTGTTCCTCGTGCTCCCTTTCCAGATTTCATGGTAATTTGTAAGGCTCCGTTTTTACCCAAAGAACCATATAGAGCCGAAGCTGCTCCACCTTTTAAGACATTTATACTTTCTATATCATCTGAACTTAAGTTCCAAAAGTTGCTATCGGGCTGTGGTACACCATCTACCACTATAAGTGGTTTTTCTCCCCTTAAATAAATTTGTGGATCTGAAAAGAAGTTAGCCGCATCATGCACTATGGTCATACCGGCTACTTTCCCAGACAATGATTCAACCACATTAGGCGTTTGCACGATTTGTAATGCATCTCCTTTCACTTCTTGTGTTGAATAGCCAATACGTTTTTTTTCTTTTCTAATACCCAAAGCTGTTACCACGACTTCTTCCAGCCTAGCAGCATCTTCCTTTAGCACAACATTTATTTGGTTTTCTTCGCCCACAGTTATTTGAATAGTCTTCATTCCTACATATGAAAACTCAAGCACATCACCTACATTGGCATTTATAGAATAGTTTCCATCAAAATCGGTTTGTGAGCCAGTAGATGTCCCCACTTTTAAAATATTCACCCCCGGAAGCGGAATATTAGCATCGTCCGTCACCGTACCCGTAATCGTATTTTGCTGTTCATCTTCACTATTGGCAACGAGCTCAGGCTTTTTTTCTTCCAACACAATAGTATTACTATCGGTAAACTTAAAATCGAATACCGTGTTAACCTTACTTTTCTCCAATAGTTGGTTTGCTCCAATGATTCCCTTCTTTAAGGAAACCTTTGGAAAACCCTTGAACATATCTTCTTGATAAATGAAATTAAAGCTGGTTTGATCCATGATGAGCTCAAAAATCTCATCTACGGTCAATTCTTTATCAGCGTTAATTTTAATTTTTGTGTTTTGAGATAAAATATTATTTGGAGCCATACTGAAGACCATACAGCAGAATAAAAATATTATAGATCTCATGATAATTAGCAGTAGTTTCCTTTTAAAACAAAAAAGGAGGTTGGTTGATTTAATTTCCATAAATTTGCACATTATTAGTTAGTTAATAATTATTGATTGATTAATAATCCTAAAAAGGGGACATTGAGCAATACCTTGGACAGTTGAACCTCAGTTCCCTTTTCTTTTTTTCTTATTTTATTAAAATAGCGTTGTCTTTTATCTCATAGGCATTTATAAATTTTGTGTTCTTTATAATGGTTAAAATTTCTTCCAGTTTTTGATTTTTACTTAGAACCCCTATATACTTGATTTCTTGGAGTTCGTTGTTATGAAAAAGGATATTGACATCGTACCACCTTGAAAGCACTTTCATTATTTCTTTTAAAGTCTTCCCTCTAAAGCTAAAAACACCATCACGCCAAGAAATCTCTGAAGCCACATTTACCTTAGCAATTTTTACGTCACTGGTTTCTTTGTTTAAGATAGATTGCTGTCCGGGAATTAAATCATTGGATTGAATACTATTATCCAAAACCACTTTTCCCTCTACCAGGGTAGTATATACATGTTCATCGTCTTGATATGCCTTTACATTAAATTCTGTCCCAATAACTTCTATTTTCTGCTTTCCCGTTAAAACCTTAAAAACATCCCCATTGTGCTCTGTGCTTGGAGAAACATCAAAATATGCTTCACCATAGACCAATTCAACACTTCTAGGAACCCCTTCCAAAAAGGTTACTGGATACTTTAATTGTGATTCCGAGTTTAACCATACTTGAGTACCATCTTGTAACTCAACAAAAAACTGTCCTCCTCTTGGTACTGTTAAGTAATTATATTCTATAGCATACACCTCTTCTTTTGTTGAACCATAAATGAGTCTTTCGCCATTACTAATAACATTTTTATCAGAAAAGGATTTTCCCTTCTCTAAAACAACAGTTAATCCATCTGCTAGCGTAAGTGTTGCCCTGTCTGTACCAGCATTAACAACTGTAGCACTTTGGATAATATTAATTGGTGCCATTTCTACATTAGACGTATTCTTAAAGTAAGAATCACCAAACACTAACATTAAAATAATGACCGCTACATACTTAAGTAATGGCTTAATTCGATTAAGACGTTTTATTTTGGGTTTATGATCATTTATAACTTGTTCTAGATTAAGCTGGTTTTCCTTCTTAAATTGAATCTTTTCCTGAATTTCTGTCCATTCAAGTTGATTATCGATGCTAGCAGTAAGCACCCAAGCCTTCTTTATTTTAATGAACAATGATTTATTTTGAGGTGAAGCTTGTATCCATTGAAATAAAAAAGCGATCTCTTCTTCTGAAGCCTTATTAGAAAAGTATTTTATTATTAACTTGTCCATAAACAGTTTTGTGTGTCTTAAGTATGTACACTTTAAAAACCCTTTACCCTATATGTTAAAATAAATTTTTTGTAGTTTGATGAAAAACCAGCAGAATTAATGGTATATGATTAGCTAATTTTAACCTAAGTTCTTTTGTTGCTCTTGTTATATTTGCTTCCACAGCTTTACTAGAAATGCCTAATTCTTTGGCAATATCAATAATTTTTTTATTCTCTTTTCGACGTTTGATAAAAACCAGTTTACAACGTTCTGGCAATTCGCTAATCGCTTTTTCAATCATTAATTCCAACTCTATGAAATTCATAGAATCAAATTGTAACGCCTCTAATACTTGTTGATTTAATTGGTCTTCATATTCCTGTAACTTAACCCCCTTGTATCTAGAAATCACTTTGTGGTGTCTAATTAAGTTCAAACACTCTGATTTTGCTGAGGTATACAAAAATGCAGGTATTCCTTTTTCTCTTATCACTTTTTCTCGATTAAGCCATAGTTTTATGTATGCTTCCTGAGCAATACTCTTGGCTTTATCTTCATCATGCAAAAACTGTACGCAAAAGCCAATAATTTTTGCATGGTATTTGTCGAAATAAAACTTAAAAGCCTTTTCGTCTCCATTCTTAAATCGAAAAAACAAACCCTCTTTCATAAAAAATACAATACATGGATATAAGACTACTCAAATTTTGATATAAATATCATAAGGCCAACTTAAATGAAATATGTATCAAGATTAAGTGCTTTCATTTGCCAAATATTACTTTTGAGCTGCACTAAAATTGACTATATTAAAAAATTGACATTGTTAAGGCCTTCCCCTATAAAGCAATTTTCTGTAAGCAAAACTATTCATATATATAAAACTATTGTAATATTAGTAAAAATTTTAATAAAAATTATAATATATGTACATTTTTTTTACATTTGTGAAAAATTTAGTTCAATATTTAGTTATTCAAACAAATGGAAATTAACAACAGAGATTACCCTAAACAGAAAAAAACACTAATAGGAATATGTATGGATGGTACGTCGTATCCATACTATGAAAAGGCTAAGCACGTTATGCCTAATCTACATCGATTTATAGAGGAAGGCTCTTTTGGTTTGGTTAAAAGTGTAATACCTTCATTTACAAACCCTAACAATATGGCAATCGTTACTGGTGTGCCTCCAAAAGTAAACGGTATTTGTGGAAATTTTTATTGGGACACCCAATTACAGGAAGAAGTAATGATGAACGATCCAAAATACTTAAAAGTTCCAACCATTTTATCTGAACTTAGCCATAAAGACCGTAAGGTTGCTGTTGTTACCGCAAAAGACAAACTAAGAAAAATGCTGGCCCATAATTTAAACGGCATCTGTTTTTCTGCCGAGTTTGCCAATCATGCCACAATTCAAGAAAATGGTATTGAAAATGTTGAAACTGACTTAATGGGTAAAGAAAGGCCCGGTATATACGACCCATACATTTCAGTTTACTGTATTGAAGCTGGGGTCAAACTTTTACAGCGCGAACATTTTGATGTGATGTACTTAACCACAACCGATTTTGTTCAGCACAAATACGCTCCTGGAAGTGAAGGCGCTAACAATTTTCTTGCAAAGATAGATTATTGGCTTGGTGAACTTGATAAATTGGGAGCCATTGTTGGTGTAACTGCAGATCACGGTATGGAAGCCAAAACAAATGAAGATGGCTCACCAAAGGTCCAGTTTATAGAAAAATTATTAAAAGAACAAGGTATTAGCACACGAGTTATACTGCCAATTACAGATCCCTATGTGGTTCATCATGGTGCTTTGGGAGGGTATGGGACATTATATCTTGATGATAAATCACAACTAGAAGCTGCCAAAGCTTACTTACTAAGTCTAGATGGTGTTGAGAAAGTTTTAACAAATAATGAAGCGGTTGAAGCTTTTGAACTGCCTTCAGATAGAATTGGAGATTTGGTTGTGCTATCTGATGCTACAACAACCATTGGAAGAACTCCAGAATGGCATGATCTTGATAAAGTAAAGGAAGGGTTGCGCTCACATGGTAGTGAACACTGCCAAGTAGTCCCTATGATATTCAACAGGAAATTAACTGATGAATATGAAAAGAAATTAGCTACAGGAACGTGTAGGAACTTTGATCTATTCTATTTCTTAAGTAATGGTTTTGAAAATACCGAACAAGAAAGTAAAAACATTTTAAAAGCTGAGCTATGAAAGAACAATTAGATGTTGTGGAAAAGGACAGCCATAAGAATAGTGATGGTATTATTGAGTTTGGTGCCATAATTAATGGCAAACAAGTTAAGACTGGAGAATGGATTGAAGTATATAATCCATATACCAAAAAATTAGTAGGTAGAGTTGCTTCTATAAACGAGGATGCCTTAGACAAGGTTTTAACTGATACTAAGAAGACAAAAATAAATCTCACACGTTATGAACGCTATGAGATTTTGAATAAAATAGCAGACCAACTGGAAAAACGTGTAGATGAAGTAAGCCAAATGATTACTGATGAAACTGGACTTTGCCTAAAAGATACGCGCTACGAAGCGAGTCGTGTATCCGACGTGTTGCGATTTTCGGCTATGAAGGCTCTTGACGATGATTCGCAAGTATTTCCATGCGATGTATCTAAAAACGGTAAGTCCAGAAGAATTTATACCACTAGGGTTCCATTAGGTTTAATTAGTGCCATTACACCATTTAACCACCCTATGAATCAGGTGGTTCATAAAATAGCACCCGCTATTGCAACTAATAATACCGTAGTATTAAAACCATCTGAAAGAACACCGCTTTCTGCTTATTATTTTACGCAATTGGCACTTGATTGTGGTTTGCCTGCCAACATGCTTAACTGTGTTAATGGTAAAGATATTCAAGCTACGGCTGAAATGATGACAGTGCATCCAGAAATTACTATGGTTTCATTTACTGGAGGGAGTAAAATTGGTAAAATAATTGCTTCTAAAGCTGGTTATAAAAAATTGGTTTTAGAATTAGGAGGCAGTTCAGCTTTATTAATATTGGATGATGCAGATATTGACGAAGCTGTGGAAGTTACAATGGCAGGAACATTTAAAAACTCAGCACAGCGTTGTACTGCCATTAGACGAATTTTAGTCCATGAAAGTATTGCTGATGAATATGCAGCTAGGCTGGCCAAACGTGTCAGCTCATTAAAATATGGAAATCCTTATGACGAAAGCAATGACATGGGGACCGTTATCACTGAAGATGCCGCCATTGAAATGGAACGTCGAGTACAAGATGCCATAGCAAATGGAGCTGTTTGTTTAGCAGGCAATAAACGTGAAGGTGCTTTGTTTGCCCCAACGGTTTTGGACCATATTAAAAACGATCACGAAGTAGTTGCTAAGGAAACCTTCGGTCCTGTTGCACCAATTATCCGTTTCACAACCCTAGATGAGGCTATAAACATTGCCAACGATACACCCTATGGTCTGTCAGGAGGTGTGGTTAGTAATCACTGGCCATCCATTCAACGTGTTATAACCGAATTGGATACGGGAACCGTAAATGTTAATGAAGCGCCAAGTTACCGATTGGAATGGACTCCTTTTGGTGGAGTTAAAGACTCTGGTTTAGGTTATAAAGAGGGGGTTATTGAAGCCATGAAAGCCTACACTTATGTAAAAACCTATTCCTTGCCTTGGGATATAGCTTAACATGTAGAATACATTTATTACAATAGTAACATGCTTTAGAATTTTCTAGAGCATGTAAGGGTACAACACAAAACTTAAAAAAACAGGTCCCTTTTTGAGTCGAGAATAAGAATTAAGATTATTATAAAATCAACAAAATTAAATGGAAATTAAAAGAAACGTACTATTGAACCCCGGTCCAGCTACAACCACAGACTCAGTCAAATTTGCTCAAGCTGTACCAGATATTTGTCCAAGGGAAAAAGAGTTTGGAGACCTTATGGAGTTTTGCTCCACAGAAATAACAAGGTTTGTTGGCGCCCCTAAAGATTATGTTACAGTACTATTTGGAGGGTCGGGTACTGCCACCGTAGAAGCCATCTTAAATTCAGTAATCCCAGATAATGGTAAAGTATTAATTATAGATAATGGTGCATATGGAAAGCGTATGTGCCAAATAACCAACATTTATAATATACCAACCGTTGTTTTTGAATCGTCTTCAATAGAGCCTATCGATTTAAATGCTTTGGAAAATACTATTAAAAAGACAGATGGATTAACACACTTGGCCATGATTCATCATGAAACCACAACCGGTTTGTTAAACGACATCTCTTCAGTTGGTGAAATTTGTAAGAAATTCAATATTAGCTTCATCGTAGATTCTATGAGCGGCTTTGCTGCCATCCCTGTAGACATGAAAGCCATGAATATTGATTTCTTGGCAGCAAGTTCAAATAAAAACATTCAGGGTATGGCAGGTATTGGATTTGCCATATGTAATAAAGAAGCACTTGAAACAACGGCAAATATACCTATGCGTAGTTTATATTTAAACCTATACGCCCAATATGCATATTTTGAAAAAACACACCAAACCCGATTCACTCCACCAGTGCAAACCTTTTATGCTTTAAAGCAGGCTATTATTGAAACACAGGAAGAAACCATAGAGGCTCGCTATGAACGTTATTCTAAATCTTGGGAGACTTTACTGAACGGTATTGAAGCATTAGGATTAGAGTATTTAATAGACAAGAAATACCATTCTAAAATTATAACCTCTATTATTGAACCTAAAACAGAATCTTATGATTTTGATGAAATGCATGATTATTTCTTCGACAAGGGATTTACAATATATCCAGGTAAAGTAAATAGTTATGATACCTTTAGAATATCTAATATTGGCCAGATAGACCATAACGATATTAAAGCTTTCCTTGAAGTGTTAAAATCGTATCTTTCTAAAATAAATTTCTTATAAGTCAATAAAGCATGGAAGATATTTTAGTAAACCTAGGAAAGCAATTAAAAAGAGTTCGTTTAAATAGAGAATTAAGCCTTAAGCAAGTTGCTGATATGAGCGATGTAAGTACAGGCTTGATTTCTAAAATAGAAAATTTCAGAACTACACCATCCCTTCCCGTATTACTAAAAATTATGCAAGCCCTTCGGATAGATTTAAGCGAATTGAATCTAATGTCTAACAATGCCGAATCTTATATTTTAATAAGGCAAGGTGAAGGTGAATTGGAGGATCGTGAAGATTCAGTGGGCTTAGAGTATACATTCTTGTTTTCCAACACGCTGTCAGATAGTGCATTGCGAACTTATCTTGTGAAGGTAAATACAGGTGTTTATAGAGAGCCTATCTCAACAGATGCCATCGAGTTAATATATGTTGTTAGTGGCAAACTGGATTATATTATTAATGAAGAATCCATAGTTTTATATGAAGGCGATGTTTTATTCTTTGATGGCTCTGTTGCACATGCTGTTCATAATAGGTATTCTAAAAAGGCCCAATTACTAAAAATGTATTTCATACGGAAGAATCCATTTTAATATATGAACTTAAACATAGAACAAAAGTATTGGAGAAAACGAATATTCATATTAACCTGGTTATCTTATGCTGGTTTCTATTTTTGCCGTAAAAACTTAGCTGTTACATGGAGTTCCATGGAATCTGATTTAGGTCTGGATAATTCTGATTATGCATCCATTATTTTTATTTACAGTTTAATTTATACTATTGGCCAGTTTGTTAATGGCTATTTATCCGATAAATTTGGCCCGAGAAAAATAGTAAGTACTGGATTATTTTTAGCAGCCATAGCCAACTTCTTTCTTGGTATGTCATTTTCGGTTGGTATTGTCATTTTCCTGATATCACTTAACGGATATGGGCAATCAACGGGATGGAGTGGTTTAATTAAAAACATGACACCCTGGTTTAGAACTAACGAAAGAGGTATTGTTATGTCCTGGTGGTCCACGTGCTATGTAACCGGAAGCTTCCTAGCAACTATTTTTGCTACCTATGCTGCATTCGATATGGATTTCATGTCTGAATTGGGCTGGAAAAGAGGTTTTTACTTTCCATCAATCATACTTGTGGCCATAGCTTTTATATACCTACTATTTACTAGAAACAATCCACAAGATATTAACCTTCCTACTATTTTAGAAAGCAAGTATGAACTTGGAAATAACAGAAAGCAAGATAACTTAAAACTCTTAAAAATTTTAATCAAAAATAAAGCGCTTTGGATATATTCCAGCTGCTATTTAATACTTAAGTTAACACGCTACGCTTTTTTGTTTTGGTTACCAATATATCTTGAAAAGAGCCTAAATTATAATGTAAGCGATTCGGGGTATATCTCATCTGTTTATGAACTTATTGGTTTTTTTGGGGTTATACTTGCTGGGTATTCTTCAGATAAACTATTTGATTCAAAACGATTTAGTACCATTTCTTTGATGATGCTGGGATTGGCTACAGTGTGCTTAATACACTCTTCATTAATTTCATTCGGAAGCGCAGGAGTAATTATAAGTATTGCCTTAATTGGGATAGCTACCTATGGTCCCGATTCCCTTATTTCTACGGCTGGAGCCATGGATGTTGGGGGAAAAAAAGGTGCCGGTATGGCTGCTGGAATAATAAATGGAACTGGATCTATTGGGCAAATGTTTTCTGGTTATATTGTTGTCGCGATTAACGAAACCTATGGTTGGGACAATCTATTCAATTTCTTTGTGATTATGGCTTTAGTTGGGGGGGGATTAGCCGCTTTAAACTGGAATTATAAAAGTCCGGATACTTATACTTCTTTTGGATAAAAAAGATATGAACTCAATATAAAACATCTGATGATTTTTAGCATTAATAGCATTATTTATAGGACCTGAGTTCGCTTAATATTTAGATAGGTTTTACTAGCAAAAAAGATAGATTTTTAGTAAATTAAAATTCTGAAAATCAATTTATTAACCTAAAAACCTATCTACGATAATCTACTCTAAAATTACTAAAATTTTTTGTATTGTTGACGAGTTTTGCAAAGAATATGACCAAATCGTTGATAAAGCGCTACTTGGCAATCCATCAAAACGCTCTCCGGTAATGACCAAAAGTGAAGTTGTTACCATTATGATCATCTTCCAGCTCAGTGGTTTTTAGAACCTTTAAGCATTTCTACGTATTCTATCTTCAGAAACATATGCGTAATGAATTTCCAAATACGGTTTCATACAATCGCTTTACTGAACTCATGCAACAAAATCTCATGCCGCTTACTTTGTTTTTAAAAACCTGTTGTTTAGGTAAATGTACAGGTATTTCATTTGCAGACTCTACACCAATACGTGTGTGCAAACAAAAACGTATCTCTAGAAATAAAGTATTTAAAGGCATTGCAACCACAGGCAAATCTACCATGGGCTGGTTCCATGGTTTTAAACTACACATCATTATTAACGACAAAGGGGAAATCCTCAACTTTACGATTACTCAAGCTAACGTAGATGATAGAACACCACTTAAAGATAAACGGTTTTTAGATAAAATCTTTGGAAAACTATATGCCAATAAAGGTTACATTGGAAAGGAACTAGCGCAAATGCTTTTTGTTGATGGGGTGCAGCTCATAACTTAAATTAAAAACAACATGAAGAATTGCTTAATGGCCTTAAACGATAAAATTATGCTGAGAAAACGCTCTGTTATAGAAACAATAAATGATGAGCTCAAAAATATATGTCAAATCGAACATTCTAGACACAGAAGTTTTGGAAACTTTTTAACAAACTTAATCGCTGGACTTATAGCTTACAGCTTTTTGCCCAAAAAACCTTCTATCAAATATCAAACTGTTAATTCTAATCAAATTTGTTTGTTTTAATAATCGAACTCAGGTATAGGCTTTATTTCTTGTAATAGCGATGATGATAACTCTACACCTTTATTAGAA